>NZ_CP183770.1:0-192500 GCF_048568905.1 Sphingomonas sp. HT-1
GTTCAACCACTGGAACGTGAGGACGGGCAGGACGTCGCCAAGGCATGGGCACACGTGCGCGCCAATCTGCGCCGTTCGGCCGGCCAGCGCCTGTTCGACCAGTGGCTGAAGCCTGTAGTGCTGGTGGATGGCAGCGATTCCCGCGCGGTGCGGCTCGGCCTGCCGTCCGCGTTCCTCACCCAATGGGTGAAGAACCATTATGCGGATCGGCTGCTGCTCGAGTTTCGGGCTGTGCTGCCCGACGTGCGCAGCGTTTCGATCGAAACGATGGCCGAAGCCGGCCAGCGCGTGCTCAGCGCCGAGGCCGTCTCGGCACCGCGCGTCGAGACGATGGCCGAGCCTGCCGAACGTCCGGCATTCGATCCGCGCTTCACCTTCGACCGCTTTGTGGTGAGCGCGACGAATCGGGTTGCGTTCAATGCTGCGCGCACCGTGGCGCTGCCCGGGGCGCCCCAGTTCAGCCCATTGTTTCTCCACGCCGGCACAGGCCAGGGCAAGACCCACCTGATGCACGCAATCGGCCACGTGTTCCTCGAAGCAAATCCCGGTGCAACCGCGATCTATTCGACGGGCGAGCGCTTCATGTTTGAGTTCGTCCAGGCGCTGCGCAACAAGGATACGCTGGCGTTTAAGACGCGGCTCCGCTCCGTCGACCTGCTGATGATCGACGATCTTCAGTTCATCGGCGGCAAGGACGCGACGCAGGAAGAGTTCTTCCATACCGTCAACGAGTTCATGAACGCCGGAAAGCGGCTGGTGATCGCCGCAGATCGTGCGCCGCAGGCGCTGGAGGGCTTCGAGCCGCGCCTGGTCGGTCGTCTGGGTGCTGGGCTGGCCGTCGACATCAAGCCGGCGGAGTTGGACCTGCGCCGTGCGATCGTGGAGCGCAAGCTCAAGGACATGCCGGCAGTGGACATGCCCGCAGAGGTGATTGACCTGCTGGCGGCACGAATCACCAGCAACATCCGTGAACTGGAAGGCGCGCTGAACCGACTGGTGGCCTATGCCAACCTGTCTAGCGAGACGATCACCGTCGATTTCGCGACTACCGTGCTCGGGGAAGTGCTGCGTACCAGCCAGCGCCGAATCACGATCGACGAGATCCAGCGCGCGGTTTCAGCACATTTCGAAGTGAAGCAGCTGGACCTGATTTCGGCCCGCCGCGCCGTAGCGATCGCGCGTCCGCGCCAGATCGCCATGTACCTGGCAAAGCGGCTTACCACCCGGTCGCTTCCGGAAATCGGCCGCAAGTTCGGCAACCGCGATCACTCGACCGTGATTCACGCGGTGAAGCGGATCGAGGATCTGCGCGCCAAGGATGTGGAAATCGACGGCGCCGTGCGGGCGCTGATGCGGGCGCTGGAAGGCTAAGCGGCCCTACCGGATAGAATACAAAGCGCCTCCCAGGATCGCTCCTGGGAGGCGCTTTGTTTTTCAGACCTGGAGGCCGACGGCAGCTTGTGCTGCCTTGAGCGTCGGCGCAGCCAGAGCGCCGGCGCGCGCAGCGCCCTTGGCGAGTTGGGCGCCCACCTCGCCCCGGTCGTTCAACAGCGCGGTCAAGCGCTCGCGTATTGGGCCGAGGACCGAGATGGTCAGGTCCGCCAGCGCCGGCTTGAATGCACCGAAGCCTTGCCCCGCATATTCCGCCACCACCGATTGCGGATCGCGGTCCGCCAGCGCGGCGAAGATCGTCACCAGGTTGCGGGCTTCGGGCCGCTCGGCCAGCGCGTCGAACGAGTCCGGCAGCGGCTCGGGATCGGTCTTGGCCTTGCGGCACTTGGCGGCGATCGTGTCGTTGTCGTCGATCAGGTTGATGCGGCTCAGGTCCGACGGATCGGACTTGGACATCTTCGCATTGCCGTCGCGCAGGGACATGATCCGCGGCGCGGCCTTGCTGATCAGCGGCTCGGGCAGCGGGAACAGCTCGACCCCGAAATCCTGGTTGAACTTGGTGGCGATGTCGCGGGTGAGTTCCAGATGCTGCTTCTGGTCTTCGCCGACGGGCACGTGGGTGGCCTGATAGACCAGGATGTCGGCGGCCTGGAGCACCGGATAGGTGAACAGGCCGACGCTCGCGCCGTCGCGGTTCTTGCCGGCCTTGTCCTTCCACTGAGTCATGCGGTTGAGCCAGCCCATTCGCGCGGTGCCCTGGAGGATCCAGCAGAGTTCGGCATGGGCGGGAACGCGCGCCTGGTTGAACAGGATCGAGCGATCGTCGATCCCCGCGGCAAACAGGGTGGCGGCCATTTCGATCGTCGAGTTGGCGAGCTCCTGCGGGGTCACCGTGCCGGTAAGTGCGTGAAGATCGGCGAGGAAGAACAGGCATTCGCCCTGATCCTGCATCGCGACCCACTGCTTGATGGCGCCCAAATAATTGCCGAGATGAAGGTTGCCGGTAGTCTGGATGCCCGAGACGACGCGCATGGGAATGTCACTCCGCACCCGGTTGACCGTTCGGCCGTTGGACCGGCCGCGGGTCCATGGCGGCGGGGGTGCTTTCGGCCGCGCGAATAGCCAGGACGCCGCGGCTCTAGAGCAGCTTGGGGCGAAGGGGAACCGGGCTCAGCGCGCGGCCCGGCGGCGGACCAGCGCCTTGAGATCCGACAGCAGGAAGGCGCGGGTGGCGAAGCAGGCGGCTACATAGATCGCGCAGCCGGCGCCGACCAGGATCACCAGGCCCGTATAGCGCTCCCAGATCCGGCCGTTCAGCCACGGGTCGAGCAGGCTGGCGCCCGTCCAGAGCGCTACGCCCATCAGGATCGCGGCCAGCGCCAGTCGCGGCACCCGGCGGGCGAGTTGCGCGTCCACGGTGAAATGGCCGCGTTCGCGCAGCGTGAGATAGAGCATCGTCACGTTGACGGTGGAGGAGAGCGCAGTGGCGAGTGGTGGCCCGAGATGCGCGATCAGGGGGATCAGCGCGAGATTGGCGGCGATGTTCACCGCAACCGAAACCATCGCCAGCCGCACGGGCGTCTTGGTGTCCTGCCGGGCATAGAAGCCCGGCGTAAGCACTTTGACGATGATGTACGAGGGCAGACCGATCGAGAAGCCGGCCAGCGCCCAGGCGCACTTCACCGTGTCCTCGGGCGTGAAGTGGCCATATTGGAACAGCCCGCGCACGATCGGCTCGGCGGTAACGATCAGCGCCACCATCGCGGGGAGGGTGAGGAACAGCGCCAGCTCCATGCCCCGGTTCTGCGTCTCCATCGCCTCGGCGTCCTTGCCGGCGCCTAGCAGGCGGGAGATGGTGGGCAGCAGGATCGTGCCGAGGCCAATGCCGATCAGCCCGAGCGGCAGCTGGTTCAGCCGGTCCGCATAATAAATGTACGAGATCGAGCCTTCGTCGAGCAGCTTGCCCGAAAGCGCGGTGGAGATGACGAGGTTCAGCTGCACCGCGCCCGCACCCACTGCGGCGGGCAGGATCAGCTTCATCAACCGCCGTACCTCGTCGTCGAGGCGGGGCAGGCGGGGGCGAAGCGACACGCCCGAGGCGCGACATGCCAGCGCCAGCCAGCCGAGTTGCAATAGCCCGCCGATCGGCACCGCGATCGCCTGGACGCGTGCGGTTTCCTCCGGCGTGCCGTGGAAGAAGAGCAGCCCACAGACCATGGCGATGTTGAGCAGGATCGGCGCGGCGGCGTTGACCCAGAATTTGTCGAGCGAGTTGAGGATGCCGCCGAGCAACGAGGCCAGGCAGATCAGCATCAGATAGGGGATGGTGATCCGCGACAGCTCCACGGCGAAGGCGAACTGTTCGGGGGTCGGCTGCTTCTTCTCGAACCCGCCGGACAGCACCATGGTGAGTGGCCAGGCGGCGGCGAGCGCCACCAGCGTCATCGCCAGCAGGATGACGAACAGCACCGAAAGCGTCCGTTCGGCGAAATCAAAAGCGGGCCCGCGCTCGCCGTTCACGCCCAGCTTCTGGTTGAACATCGGGATGAACACCGATGCAAACGCGCCCTCGGCGAAGAAGGCGCGGAACATATTGGGCAGGCGGAAGGCGACGAGGAAGGCGTCCGACGCGAAGTTCGCGCCGACATAGCGCGCCTGGAGCGAATCGCGGACCAGGGCAAGGATGCGACTGGCGAGCGTGAGGCCGCCCACCGAACCCAGGCTACGCACAAGCTTCATCGAGATTTCGCCGTTCTAGAAAGAAAAGGGGGCGCCACCGGCATGCGGCGCGCCCCCGAATTCAGGCTGCAGCCCGGATCAGGCGTGACCGGCTTCTTCGAAGCCGATCGCGCCTTCCTGCTGGGCACGCTGCTGCATGTAGATGCCGGCGAAATCGATCGGCTCCAGCATCAGCGGCGGGAAGCCGCCATCACGGACCTGATCGGCCAACACGCGGCGGGCGAACGGGAATAGGATGCGCGGCGCCTCGCCGAGCAGGAACGGATCGAGCGCCTCGGCCGGGATATTGCGGAGCGCGAACAGGCCCGCATAGGTGAGGTCGACCAGAAACGCGACCTGATCACCTGCCTGGGCGCGAACTTCGATCTTCAGCGCAACTTCGTAGACATCATCGCCGACGCGATTCGAACCGATGTTGAACTGCACGTCGATGGCCGGGGCCGTCTGCTGCTGATAAATGGCAGGCGCGTTCGGGTTCTCGAACGACAGATCCTTCACATATTGCGACAGCACCCCTGCCTGGGGCGCGGTATCGGCGCCATTGGCGGCAGTTTCGCCGAATTCGGCGAAGGTGTCGTTCTCGGCCATCGAAACTTCCTCTTTTTCCGGAGATTTTCGCGCAGTCGGCGCGTTACTCGACTTGCGACTAGCAGGGCTCTGCCAGCCGCGCAATCGGCCCGGCGCCGTTCGATTTGAAACCGGCGGCATGAAGGCCTATGTACTGGGAACGGAGGCTTTGGAGGGCCAGTGTTCTACGTCATTTTATTCGCGATGGTGGCCGGGTTTCTCGCGCTGCGTCTGTATTCGGTACTCGGCAAGCGTACCGGGCATGAACAAGCGCTGCCCAAGCCCGCCGAAGAACGCGTAGCGATGCCGCCGGTAACGCGGACGATCGACGCCGTCGCGGAGCCGCGCGAGTCGCTGAACCGCGCCATCGAGCCGGGCGCCGAAACGGGCCTGCGCTCCGTGATCGCGGCCGATTCGAGCTTTGACGTCAACCAGTTCGTCGAAGGGGCGAAGTCTGCGTACCGGATGATCCTCGAGGCCTTCTGGAAGGGTGACGAGGAAACGCTGGCCTGGCTGGTCGATGAGGACGTCCGCGCGGCCTTCCTGCAGTCGATCGCCGAGCGCAAGGCGCTGGGTCAGACGCTCGACAATCGCCTCGTTTCGATTGAGCGCGCCGTGATCTCCGCCGCATCGCTGGAGAACAAGGTGGCGCGGGTCACCGTACGTTTCGACGCCGATGTTGTTGCCGTGACGCGCGACGCTGATGGCGCAGTGGTGGCCGGATCGATGAGCGATGCCATCACCACTCACGACGTGTGGACCTTTGCGCGCAGCCTGCGCAGCGACGATCCGAATTGGAAGCTGGTCGAGACCGACGAAGCCTGAGGGGCGACATGCGTAGATGGGGGGTAGTGGCGCTCGCGGGTTTGCTCGGCGCTTGCTCGGGCACCGTCGTGCCGCCCGAACCTGGCGCGCGACCCGCACCCGCCAGACCGGCGCCGGTGCCGGAACGTCCTTCCGCCGGGGCCCCAACGTCGTCCTTACCTGAAACGCCCCCGAACCTTCCCGCCCGGCAGCCGACCGCCGCCGTGCCGCTGGCCCCCATGCCGTCGGCACCCCCCGCACCCGGTGCCGCGACCGCTGCCAATGCGGGCATTGTGCCTGGCCCGGCGGTGGAGACGCTGCCGATCACCGGCGAAAGCGCAGCGCGTGCGCTGACTGCGTTCAACCTGAGCTGCCCTGGGTTGATGCGGCGCACCGACGCGTCCGGACTTACGCAGGGTAGCGATTGGGCCGGTGCCTGCGCAGCCGCGGCCAACTGGCCCGTTGCGGAGGCGTCGCGATTCTTCGTGCAGTGGTTTGAAACGGTGCAGGTCGGGGATGGAGCGGCCTTCGCAACCGGCTATTATGAGCCTGAAATTGCAGGCAGCCGCGAAAGGCGTGCCGGCTACGATGTGCCGGTGTACGGGGTTCCGGACAATTTGATCGAAGTCGATCTGGGCCTGTTTTCCGACGCCCTGAAGGGAAAGCGAATTCGCGGCCGCGTCGATGGGCGACAGTTCGTTCCCTATTATGACCGGACCCAGATCGAGCAGGGGGCGCTGGAAGGCCATGCCCCTATCGTCGCCTGGGCCGCTGATCCGATCGAGATGTTCTTCCTCCAAGTGCAGGGATCGGGGCGTCTGCGCGGACCGGATGGCCGCATCGTGCGGATCGGCTATGCCGGGCAGAACGGCCGCGACTATACAGGCATCGGCAAGCTGATGAAGGATCGGGGGCTGCTCGGGCCCGGCCAGACATCGATGCAGGGGATCGTCGCTTGGCTTCGCGCGAACCCTGGAGAAGGCCGCGCAATCATGCGCGAGAACAAGAGCTTCGTTTTCTTCAAGGAACTGACCGGGGCGGGCCCGCTGGGCGCGATGGGATATCCGGTGGCGGGGTGGGCAAGCGCTGCCGTCGATCCGAAGTTCATTCCACTGGGTGCGCCGCTTTTCCTCTCCATGGATCGCACTGACGCTACCGGGCTTTGGGTGGCGCAGGATACCGGTGGTGCGATCAAGGGTGCCAATCGCGTGGATACGTTCTGGGGCGCTGGCGACGATGCCCGGGCGATCGCCGGTGGCATGTCGGCGCGGGGCACTGCCTGGCTGCTGTTACCGCGGGGCACGCTGGCGCGGCGGAGCGCAACGCCTATGGCCCTGCCACAGCCATGAGCGGGCGCGGGCGCCGAACGCTGGCGCCCGAGGAAGCGGCGCTGTGGCAGCGCGTGGTGGCGAGCGTGACGCCCATCCATGGACGCGCGGGGCCGCAAAAGGTGGTCGCGTCCTCAACCTCGGCAACTCCTAATCTGACGCAGCTTCCCACTCCACCGGTTCCGACCCCCATCAAGATACCCGTGGGCAAGCTGGTGCCCGTACGCAGAACGCCGGCCGCTATCACGCTGACGGCCCCCGCGACCGTCGGGCATGCCGGCAACACGCTCGACAAATCCTGGGACCGCCGCCTCTCGCGCGGGCTGGTGGCACCGGAAAGCACCGTCGACCTCCACGGGCACACGCTGCATTCGGCCTATGACCGGCTGGATTTCGGCCTGGCGCAGGCGGTAGCCCGGGGCGATCGGGTGTTGCTGCTGATCACGGGCAAGCCGCCGCGCCCGGAGTCGGAACGTCCTCACGCGCGTGGTGCGATTCGGGCGGCCGTGGGCGACTGGCTGGCCTCAAGCCGCCACGCCGATCGCATTGCAGCCGTCCGGCAGGCTCACCCGCGACACGGCGGGGCGGGGGCGCTGTATATCGTGCTGCGCCGCCACCGGCAGTAGATCCGGGACTGAATTTGTTAACTTATCTCTGCCAGCGTCGCGCGCATCCATAGACCGGCAACCGAGTGGATATCAGGGGATTCGGAGCGGAGATCAGGTGACAGGCTTGGCCCTTTGGAATCGCACGTCGAGCCTTGCGATCGGCGCTGCCGCCGCGACGCTTACGGCGGTGGGCGGAGCCTTGTTGGCCATCGATGTGCCGGCGGCGGAAGCCCTGGGCCTTGCGGCTCTGGCGGGCCTGCTAGCCGGCGCTGCGGGGATCCTCGGCGCCGCTGGCGCGCGGCACACCTTCCGTTCGTCGATTGCCGCTGCCGTCGATCGCCTGGGAAGTGCTGCGCTCGGCGATCTGGAGGCGGAGGTTCCGGCTCGGCTGCGGCAAGGTGCCCCAGCACTGGCCACGGCGCTGGAAGAACTGTTCCACAAGCTGCACGGCAATCTGGAGAGCGTGCACCGGCTGGCAATGTTCGACACCGTGACCGGGCTGGCGAACCGCCCTCATTTTCGGCGTAGCGCCGAGCGCATGCTGGAAGAAGGCGGCGACGAGGCGGCCGCGGTGCTGTTCTTCATCGATCTCGATAGGTTCAAAGCCGTCAACGACACCATGGGTCATGCCGTGGGCGACGTGATGCTGAGCATGGTTGCCAATCGCCTGCGCGCGGTGGCGGATCGCTTTGCTGCGCTCGGGCGAGGCGAGCCGCCGCTGATCGGCCGCCTGGCGGGGGACGAGTTCACCCTGTTCTTCGCGCACCTTCCCGACCCTGCCGAAGCCGAGCGGATCGGCGGCGGAATCATCGCCGCCCTAACCGAGCCGTTCGCCTTGGCTGGGCAGGAAGTGTCGATTGGTGCGTCGATCGGTATCGCGCGCTTTCCCTATCATGGGCGCAACCTGCACGAGCTGATGCGATCGGCCGACGCTGCCATGTATCATGCGAAGGCGCGTGGGCGCGGGAGGGTTGAATCGTTCAGCGATGGGCTGGCAGCGGACATGGCAGAGCGAGTGCGACTCGAATCCGAATTGCGCGCCGCGATCGAGCGTCGCGAGTTCACGCTTGTGTTCCAGCCCCAGCTTTCGGCAGCGGACGGCCGGATTGTCGGGGCGGAGGCGCTGCTCCGCTGGCAGCATCCGGAGGGCATGAAGCTACCCGCCGCTTTCCTGACTCGCGCCGAGGAAACCGGACTGATCGTCGAGATCGGGGATTGGGTGGTCGCGCAGATGGCGTCGACGCTCGCGCGTTGGGGGCGCATGGGAATCGAGCAGCGCCTAGCCATCAATGTGAGTGCGCGCGAGATCGATGATGCCGGCTATTTCCGACGCTTGCGCGCGGCGATGCTCGCTGCCAAGGCACCCGCCCATCTGCTGGAGCTAGAGCTTAGCGAGACGCTGGCGATGCATTGCTCCGAGGCGGTGCTGCGGGCGATCGCCGCGCTGCGCGCGGACGGGGCGTCGATCGCAATCGACGATTTCGGCACGGGCTATTCGAATCTCGCTCGGTTGAAGCGGATGCCGGTAGATCGAGTGAAGCTGGACGGCAGCGTAATCGAACATATCGCTGACAGCCCTGACGCTCGTGGGATCGCGCAGGCGGTGATCGCCCTCATCCATGGCCTTGGTTGCGAAGCCGTTGCGGAAGGAATCGAAACGGAAGCGCAAGCCGCCGTGCTCCGCATCATCGGCTGCGACGTTCTGCAGGGCTATGCAATGGGAGCCCCTATGGCGGAAGCCGATTTCCTGGCCTGGGCGCAGGACATGACGCCGTGCTGTGCCATTGGCTGACGCAGCCTAGATCCGCCGCAGGATCTCCGCATACACGCCTGTCAGCGCTTCCAGATCTGAAAGAGTGACCGCTTCGTCAAGCTTGTGCATCGTCGCGTTCAGCAGGCCGAATTCCACCACCGGGCATAGCTGTGACAGGAAGCGTGCATCGGACGTGCCGCCAGTGGTGGAAAGCTCTGGAGTTACACCCAGTTTCGCGTGTATCGCACTGCTAACGAGTTGCGATAGCGCACCCGGCTGTGTCAGGAACGCTTCACCATAGACGCGGCCCTTCACTTCCGCCAACGGCGCGTGTCGGTGAACGATAGCCTCGATCCTCGCGATCAGATCGGGGCCGCGCTGCTCGTCGTTGAAGCGGATGCTGATCCGCGCCGCGGCGCGGCCGGGGATCACGTTGGTTGCTTTGTTGCCGACCGCGAGATCGATCACCTCGATGTTCGAAGGCTGAAACCAGGCGTTGCCCGCATCGAGTTCAATCGCGTCGATCTCGGCCAGGGCACGGACGAGACGCGGAACCGGGTTATCGGCAAGGTGCGGATAGGCGACATGCCCCTGGCGGCCGATCACGGTAACATCGATCACGGTGGAGCCGCGGCGGCCGATCTTGATTGTGTCGCCCAGACGGTGCGCCGAGGTAGGTTCGCCGACCAGGCAGAAATCCGGTCTCAGACCTCGTTCGGCCATGCGCTCGATCAGCTTGGGCGTGCCGAAGGTTGCAGGGCCCTCCTCGTCGCCGGTGATGATGAGGCTGGTAACGGCGCGTTCCGGCACCTGAGAGGCGGCGGCGACGAAGGCGGCGATGGCACCCTTCATGTCGACCGCGCCGCGGCCATAGAGTAGGTCTCCGCGAACCTCGGGAGCGAAGGCGCCGCTGGTCCAGCCCTCCCCGGGGGGGACGACGTCGAGATGGCCGGCAAAGGCGAAGTGCGTGCCGCCGGATCCCCGAACCGCCAACAAATTCTCGACCGGGCCGTCGGGCGCCTCGCCTTCGATGAAGCGCTCGACGCGGAAGCCAAGCGGCGTGAGCGCCTGTTCCAGCACGTCGAACACGCTGCCGCGCGCTGGGGTGATGCTTTCGGCGCCGATCAGGGCCTTGGTGAGTTCAACGACGTCCGGCACAATACCTCCAAAGCGCAACGGAGGCGACATTGCCCAAGCTGGACCTGGATACAATCCCGCAGACCAACGCCACAGGATATCCAGCGCCGTTCGAAGCGCCGGTTATGGGACGCTGGTATCGCAGACTGGCGCCGCCGAACGGATTGACGGCGATGGGGGTTAGCCATGTGGTGTTGAAGCCGGGCGCCTGGTCGTCGCAGCGGCACTGGCACGACAGCGAGGACGAGTTCGTGGTGATGCTGGCCGGCGAGGCGGTGTTGGTCGAGGATGGCGGCGAGACGGTGCTGCGTGCCGGGGAGTGCGCCGCATTCCCCGCCGGGGTGGCGAATGGCCATCATCTGCAGAACCGATCCGGGGAGGACGCCGTTTTCCTGGCAATCGGGGCGGGGCCGCGCGGGAGCGGGGCGTACCCGGACATCGACATGGTGTTCACGCCGGAGGGTTATTTCCGCAAGGACGGGACGCGGTACGAGACGGAACGGTTGAAGTAGCTAGCGCTGCCAAGCCCCCCGGAAACGGATGGGCTTGGCGCGCAAGCTCACGCAACCGGCAGCTCGTACTTTTCGATTACCCATTCCTCTTCCTGAGCGCCGGCAATCCAGTCCTGCAGGAAGGGATGCTGGAGAATGGCGAGCATGTAACTCTGGGCGAAGCGGGGCACGGGCAAGGAATAGGTGACGATCCGAGTCACCACCGGCGCGAACATGATGTCTGCTGCGCCGAACGCGCCGAACAGGAAGGGCTCTTCGGTGCCGTAGCGCGCACGGGCTTGGGCCCAGAGCTCCATGATCCGGGCAAGATCGGCCTGCACATCGGCATCCACCGGTGCGGCTGGATAGACCTGGCGGATGTTCATGCTGTGCTTGCTGCGCAGCGCGGTGAAACTGGAGTGCATTTCCGCCGCCATTGATCGCGCCATCGCGCGCGCGGCAGGATCCTGCGGCCAGAACAGCGTGTTGCCGGTCTTGTCGTTCAGATATTCGACGATCGCCAAGCTGTCCCATACGACGGCATCGTCGTCCCACAGGATCGGCACCTTGCCCGACGAGGGCGCGAACTCTGCGCCCTGGCGGCGCTTGTCCCAATCCTGATCGTACATCGGCACGACCGTTTCCTCGAAGGGGAGCCCGGAGAGTTTGCAGGCGAGCCAGCCGCGCAGCGACCAGGAAGAATACGCCTTGTTGCCGATGATGAGCTTCATGGGCAGGGGGATAGCCGTGGCCGTGCCGCGCGGCAACCGGAAGCGGCTTGCGTTCCGGCAAAGCCGTTGCGCGCGTCCGCAAATATTTTCACTGTTGATAGAGGCGGCGGGGGCCGCGACTCGGGGGTGAGACGAAATGCGGAAGAAGTGGTGCCTGTTCGCGGCGGCAGCTGTCGTCGCGGTGGGTGGCGCAGTTGCGGCGGTGCAGGCGCAGGATATGGTGCCGGCTGTCGCCAAGCCGGCGCAGGGAAAGGTCGACACGGCGGTGTTCGCGGAACTGCCGGTGCTGGAGAGCCCTGAGCTCTCGCCGGATGGCAAGCGCTTCGCGGCACAGCTGGCAGTTCGCGGCACGCAATATTTCGCGGTGGCGACGATCGACGGCACGTCGAAGAAGCTGATCGGCACCGGCGATGCCGATCTCAACTGGTGGCGCTGGGTGAACGACGAATGGCTCGTCATCGGAGTAGGCCGGACGACGCCGGTTCAGGGTGACGAATGGTACATCACCCGCGCAATCGGCGTAAACGCCAATACCGGCAAGATCGTAGCGCTCAACACTTCGGATACGGCGCAGAACGGCGGAAAGCTGTTATGGAGCGCCCATGACGGCACGCCGCGGATCCTGCTCGCGGCGCAGACGTCGATCTATACCAACGACGCCGGGTTCTGGCCGCGGGTCGATGAGGTCGACGTGTCGACGGGCAAGCACAAGCGGGTGTTGGAAGGCCGCGAAGGCGTGATGGACTGGTATGCCGATGCGAGCGGCACGGTCCGCATGGGTATCGGCACGAGTGAGGACGGCCGCAACCGGCGGCTGCTGTATCGCCCCGACGGGCGGGGAGCCTTTCGTGTCGTCGACCGCGCCAAGGGGATCCATGACAGTCTGCTGGTTCCATCGCTGTTCCTGCCCGACCCGGGCAAGGCGCTGGTGGTGCAGGATGACGAGCAGGGATTCTCCGCGCTGTGGGAGTTCGACCTGGCGACGATGAAGACGGGGAAGCAGATCTTCTCGACCCCCGGCTACGACATCAGCTGGCCCGTGGTCGATCCGGCGCGATCGACCCTGCTGGGCGTGGAAGTGACGGAGAACCGCTCCACCACCCGCTGGACCGATCCGGTGATGGCGGCCTTGCAGAAGAAACTGAGCGGCATGGTGCAGGGCGCGCAGGTGGAAATCACCAGCTTCAGCACTGATCGTTCGGTGGTGATCGCCAAGGTGGGCGATGCCAGCGCTCCCGGCGCCTATTTCATCTACAAGGCGGCCGACGACTCGCTCGAGCCCCTGGCGATGAACAACTCGACGCTGAAGCTGCGGCGCCTGCACCCGGTCAAGACGATCCGGTACAAGGCGCGTGACGGGCTTGAGATCGCCGCGGTATTGACACTGCCGCGGGGCAGCGGGGGCAAGAAGCTGCCGCTGATCCTGATGCCGCATGGAGGCCCTTCGGCGCGTGACGAAGAGAATTGGGACTGGTGGTCGCAGTTCCTCGCCGACCGCGGTTATGCGGTGATCCAGCCCAATTATCGGGGATCGACCGGTTATGGCACGACCTTTCTGCGCAAGGCCGAGGGGCAATGGGGCCTGGCGATGCAGGACGATCTGAACGATGCGGTCACGGCGCTCGCGGATCAGGGTATCGCCGATCCGAAGCGGGTTTGCGTGGTGGGCGGCTCCTATGGCGGTTATGCGGCGATGCGGGCGGCGCAGCGGGATGGCGCGCTGTTCCGCTGCGCCGTTTCCTTTGCCGGAGTGTCCGACCTGGGGCGGATGGTCGCCTATGACTCGCAGTTTCTGGGCGGCGGCGCCGGCAAGGACTGGATGAAGGAGCAGGCACCCGACTTCAAGGCGGTGTCGCCGCTGTTCCATGCCGAGGAGTTTTCCACGCCGGTGCTGCTGGTCCATGGCAAGAAGGACCGGCGCGTGCCGTTCAAGCAGAGCAAGCTGATGGCGGATCGGCTGCGGGCGGCGGGCAAGCCCTTCGAGTTCATCGAACAGCCCGAAGGGGACCACCACTTTACCCGCGGCGAGGACCGGCTGAGCTTCCTCCAGGCGCTGGAAGCGTTCCTGGCGAAGTACAACCCGGCCTGAGCGCTCAGGCCTTCACATAGACCCAGGCGTGGGTGCCCGAGGCGAGGGGCACCCATGCCCGGACATAATTCTCGCTCTCGTACACGTCCGCCGCTGCCAGTTCCTGCGTGGTGAGCTGGAAAACCTTGCCGACGATGGGCGGCCCGTCGCCGCGAACGAGAGCGAGGTGCGTTTCGATCCCGCTGGCATCGAGCACGGCGGGGTCGCGAATCTGGAGTTCGGTGACGACATAGCCGTGGAGCACGTCGTCCACCCCCTCGAGCAGCCGCCCGAACTGGCTGCGCTGCACCTGCTCCAACTGGAGCGTGCCGTAGGAGAAGAGCGGCTCCACCCTCGCCTTCAGCCGATCGCTTCGAGCACCGCGGCGCGCAGTTCGGGCAAGCCCATGCCCTTGTCGCTCGACGTCGCCAGGATCTCGGGATGAGCGGCCGTGCGCTTGCGGGCTTCCTCCACCGTCCTCGCGGTGACCTCGGCCAGCTCGCTCGCCTTGATCTTGTCGGTCTTGGTGAGGACGAGGCGGTAGCTAACGGCCGCATTGTCGAGCATCTCGAGGATCTCGCGGTCGACATCCTTGATGCCGTGCCGCGAATCGATCAGCACCAGCGCGCGCTTCAGTTCCTGCCGACCGCGCAGATAGTCGTTCACCAGGTAGCGCCACTTGCGGACCATGTCCTTGGGTGCCTTGGCGAAACCGTAGCCGGGCATGTCGACGAGGCGGAAGCGCAGCGGCTCGCCCACGTCGAAGAAGTTGAGCTCCTGCGTCCGCCCCGGGGTGACCGAGGTGCGGGCGAGGCTGTTGCGGTTGGTCAGCGCGTTGATCAGCGATGACTTGCCGACGTTCGAGCGACCGGCGAACGCGATCTCCGGCACCGTCGGCGCGGGCAGGTGCTCCAGCGCGGGCGCTGACTTGAGGAACGCGATGGGGCCGGCGAACAGCTTGCGCGCGGCTTCGATCTGGTCGGGGTCGAAGGACATTGATTCATACGCCTTGCTGCGGTCTTCAACTCCTCCCCGTACCGCGGAGGAGTTGGAAGGACGCGCCACCATCACTTGGCCTTGGCCGCGCTCGGCTTTTCCACCGGTACCTTCATTTCCGGATGCCGCGCATAGAGCAGCTGCTGCTGGAGCACGGTCAGCACGTTCGAGGTGATCCAGTAGATCTGCAGGCCGACCGCGAACGGCGCCATCAGGAACATCAGCATCCACGGCATGATAGCGAAGACCTGCTTCTGCATCTCGTCCATCGGCGCGGGGTTGAACTTCATCTGGAAGTACATCGACACGCCGAGCAGCACCGGCACCACGCCGATCGCCAGGAAGCTGGGCGGGGTGAAGTGGAGATAGCCGAACAGGTTGAGGATCGTTGCCGGATCGGGCGCCGACAAGTCACGAATCCACAGCGCGAACGGCTGGTGACGCATCTCGATGGTGAGCAGCAGCACCTTGTACAGCGCGAACATGATCGGGATCTGCAGGAGCATCGGTGCGCAACCCGCGAGCGGGTTCACCTTCTCATCCTTGTAGAGCTTCATGATCTCCTGCTGCTGACGCGGCTTGTCGTCCTTGAAGCGTTCCTGGATCGCCTTCATCTTCGGCTGCACCTGGCGCATCTTCGCCATCGAGGCGAACTGGCGCTGGGCGATCGGGAAGAGCAGGGCGCGGATGGTGATCGTCAGCAGGATGATCGCGACGCCGAAATTCTTCACCACGCTGAACAGCCAGCTGAGATAGGTGAAGATCGGGCGCTCGATGATTTCGAACCAACCCCAGTCGATCGCGCGTTCGAACTTCGCGATGTCGTACTGCTTCTGATAGGCATCGAGCAGCTTCACTTCCTTCGCGCCGGCGAAGAAGTGGCTGGTATAGCTCGACTGCTGGCCAGGCTGCACCGAGATCGGCTGCGAGCGGGCGACATCCGCCTGATATTGCTGGGCGGCGGTGCCGCGCTGCTGGATGTTCACCGACGCGCGCTGGTCCGGGATCGCGGCGGTGAGCCAGTAATGATCGCTGAAGCCGACCCAGCCGCCGGTGGTGGCGAACTGCTGCGGCGTGCTCTCGATATCCTTCCAGTCGATATAGTTCGCCGCATCGCTGGTCGCCGCGACGGGGCCGACATGCGCGGCCCACTGGCTGGTATCGGCCGAGCGCTGGCCGCGCGAGATGAGCGTATAGGGCGTGACCGCGACAGGCGCGCCCGCGCGGTTCGCCACCGTCTGGCGGACGGTGAACATGAAGTTCGAATCGACCGCGAGTTCGACCTGGAAGACCTGGCCGGCGCTGTTCGTGGCGGTGAGCTTCACCGGGGTTGCCGGAGTCAGCTTGTCGCCATCGGCCTGCCACACGGTGTTCGCGTCGGGCACGTTCGGACCCTGCCAGCCGAACTGGGCGAAATAGGCGCCCTCCGCTCCACTGGGCGAGAGCAGGCGGATCGGCGGCGAATTCTTCGCGACCGTTTGATCATATTCGCGCAGCACGAGATCGTCGATGCGCAGGCCCTTGAGGTTGATCGACCCCTGCAGCGCGGGCGTTTCGATTTCGACGCGCGGGGTTTCGGCGAGCACGGCGTCGCGATTGCGAATCGCCTTCGGGCTGTTCGCGGCCGGATCGGCACCGGGATTAGGCACCGGCTGCAGCTTGCCATCAACCATCTTCGCCGGGGCAGGCGGCTGCTGCGGGAAGACCCAACGGCTGATCACCGGCCAGCCGAACAGGATCAGCGCCGCGAACACCGCAAAGAGGACGAAATTCTTCTGTTCTTCTTTCACCGATAATCCCCGGAAGGAAAGCTCAAGGAACGGGATCTGGGCCGTGCCCGCCCCATGGATGGCAGCGCGCAATGCGCCGGAGCGCAAGCCAGCCGCCTTTCACCGCCCCATAGCGGCGAAGCGCCTCGATTGCATAGGCCGAACAGGAAGGCTGATAGCGGCAGCTGGGCGGCAGCAGCAGCGACGGCCCCAGCTGCCAGGCCCGCGCGACCAGCATGAGGAGGCGCGCAATCACTGGCCGGCCTTGGGACGGACGCGGCGGAGCGCCTTGGCGAGTTCCGCCTTCAAATCGGCATAGGGGCGCTCGATTCCGCCGTTCCTGCCGATCAGCACATGGTCTGCGCCGGCTATCCCTGCTTCCGGAAGCACTTCGCGCGCGAGCATGCGAAAACGCCGCTTCATCCGGTTGCGGATAACGGCGTTGCCAACTTTCTTGGAAACGGTAATGCCGATCCGCATCGACGGATCGGCATCGCCACGTTCGCGCACCAGAAGGACGAAGCCGGGCATGGGCGCCCGCTTGCCCGCATTAGCGGCGAGATAGTGTTTGCGCTGCGTGAGCCGGTCGAGGCTCAGCAAGGGCGTGTCGGTGCTTACGCCGACAGCTTCTTGCGGCCGCGGGCGCGGCGGGCGCGGATCACATTGCGACCGCCCGGGGTTGCCATCCGTGCACGGAAGCCGTGCCGGCGCGCACGCACCAGGTTGCTCGGCTGAAAGGTCCGCTTCATCGCTCATCCTCGAGTATCTAGAACGTAAAAGGGCCGCCACAGGGGCGGCCGCGTGTCGAGCGCCCTTACGGGGAAGTGACGAGCGAGTCAACGCAGGATGCGGGATTCGGGCGAGTTCCTGACGCATGGCCGCAGAGATGGGTGGGGTGTGTTGGTTGCACAAGACGCGGGTTGGCGGGGGTGCCCGCGGGAGCGGTGAAGTTTAGGAAGTTTAGGGTCCCACCGCATTCTCATCCCCCGGAACACAGGCGACGAGCGCTTCCGGGCGGGTGGGCTGAACAGCGGAAGGCGAGGGAAGCGGACGTCAGAACCAAAGCAGGGCTGGGTCGTTCACGTCAGAGCGCACGGAGGCTTTGATGAACCACGACCACAAGATGGGCATGGGGTGGGGGCGATTTGCGGCGATGATCGCTACCTCTACCTTCATCATGTTCTTCCTCATGTACCAACTCGTCTACAGTTGGGATCACGCGCTGTTCAGCCTGACCCGCCTCGTATCGTCTTTGGTCATGGGCTGTGTCATGACTGCGGTCATGCTTGCCTTCATGTGGGGGATGTATCGCCCGGCACGCACGAAGATCATTGTCCTCGCAGTCGCCTTTATCGGAGGCGTAGCGCTGTTGACCATCAACAGAAATCAGACGCTGATCGGTGACACCGAGTACATGACGTCGATGATTCCCCATCACTCTATTGCCATCAACAATTCGCGGCGAGCGGACCTCCGCGACCCACGGGTGCGCTATCTAGCCGATCGGATCACGCGCGATCAGGTAAAGGAAATCGCCGAAATGAAAATGCTGCTGAAGGACATCGACGAGTACGGCAGGCGGGCAAACCAACCACTCCCGGCCGGCCCCGCGCTCTTGACGCAAGCGGGTGCGGCAGAGGCGCGGGACCTGGTCAGCGGCAAATTGCCGGCAGACAAGCCGCTGTAAGGAAATGCCGCATTGCCGAGCCGAAACGAACCGGCTGCCCCCTTCGCCTGCCTCCCCCATAAACTTCAGGGCCTCGCCCCGCCCTGCGACCGGCAAAGTTTAGGAAGTTTAGGCACTCTCGCGATTCTACGCAGGCGCGAGGATTGAAGATGCCGGACAGTTCAAAGAGCAGGCGAGCGCCGAGGAACATGTAAGGAACGAGGGCGGGTCCAGCAAGATGCGGGGAAGTGGCGGTATCGTCGCGTTCCGCTTGGCCGCTACCGATCGGAACGCTTTCGCATCGGAAAAAAGCGGCTATGCTGACGCCGGGGGAGAGCGCATCTTGGTCGCCAGCGTTTCGACGGTCGCGTATCTTGGGTTGGAAGCGCGTGCGGTGGAGGTGCAGTGCAACCTCGTCGCCGGGCTGCCGAAATTCGTCGTGGTCGGCCTGCCCGACAAGGCGGTGGCCGAAAGCCGCGAGCGGGTGCGCGCGGCGATGGCGGCGATCGGGCTCGCCCTGCCGCCCAAGCATATCGTGCTGAACCTCTCGCCCGCCGACCTGCCCAAGGAAGGATCGCATTTCGACCTGCCGATCGCGCTGGCGCTGCTGGCGGCGATGGGCGTGGTCGATGCCGAGACGATCGCGGGCTATGTGGTGGTCGGCGAACTGGCGCTGGACGGGCGGATCGCGCCGTCACCGGGCGTGCTGCTGGCGGCGATGCATGCGGGCGAGGAGGGCAAAGGGCTGGTCTGCCCCGCCGCGCAGGGGCCCGAGGCGAGTTGGGCAGGGCAGGTGGAAGTGCTGGCGGCTGCCGACCTGATCGGCCTGCTCAACCACTTCAAGGGCAACCAGCTGCTGCCCGCGCCCCGCGCCGGCGAAGTCGATGCGCCCGGGCAGGGGCCGGACCTCGCCCAGGTGAAGGGGCAGGAAACCGCCAAGCGCGCATTAGAGATCGCGGCGGCGGGCGGGCATAATATGCTGATGGTGGGGCCGCCGGGTGCGGGCAAGTCGCTGATGGCGTCGTGCCTGCCAGGCATATTGCCGCCGCTGGAGGCGGCCGAGGCGCTGGAAGTTTCGATGGTCGCCTCGGTCGCGGGGACGTTGCAGGGCGGGCGGCTGACGCGCACCCGGCCTTTCCGTGCTCCGCATCACAGCGCCTCAATGGCGGCGCTGACCGGGGGCGGGCTGAAGGTTAAGCCGGGCGAGGTGAGCCTCGCGCATCTGGGCGTGCTGTTCCTCGACGAATTGCCGGAGTTCCAGCGCGCGGTGCTCGATTCGCTGCGCCAGCCGCTCGAGGCCGGGGTGGTGAGCGTCGCGCGGGCCAATGCGCATGTGACCTTTCCGGCGCGGGTGCAGCTGATCGCGGCGATGAATCCGTGCCGCTGCGGGCATCGGGGCGACCCGGCGCTCGCGTGCGCGCGGGCGCCGCGCTGTGCGGCGGACTATCAGGCCAAGGTCTCCGGTCCGCTGCTCGACCGGATAGATCTCCATGTCGAGGTGCAACCGGTGACGGCTGCCGACCTCGTCCTGCCGCCGCCAGCGGAAGGATCGGCGGAGGTCGCGGCGCGGGTGGCGGCGGCGCGGGCGATCCAGACGGTGCGCTATGCAGGCACGTCGGTTCGGACCAATGCCGAGGCCGATGGCGAACCGCTGATGGCGGTCGCCACCCCCGACGATGCGGGCCGCAAGCTGCTCGCCCAGGCGGCCGAGGCGATGCGGCTCTCCGCGCGGGGCTATACGCGGGTGCTGCGCGTGGCCCGGACGATCGCCGATCTGGCGGGCGCCGAGCGCGTGGGGCGCATCCATGTGGCGGAGGCGCTCAGCTACCGTCGCCAGGCGCCGCGGAGTTGAGATGCGCGACGATTCCCGCCCGGATTGATGATGTCGGCGCCGCAACTCTGAGCGGCTCTTCGCGTTCAGGCGCGATGGAACAGTCCCGAAACGAAGCGCCCGACGATGAGAAGGCCGATCTTCCGCCCAAAGAGGAGGACGCGGTGGAGGAGCGCGAGGCGGCATCCTCGCGCGTCATCCATGAGGTGATCCGGCGGCAGGGCGACGAGGAGTTGGATCGGCCGGCGAGTTCGCTGTTCTTCTCCGGGATGGTCGCTGGGGTGGCGATGGCGGCATCGGTGCTCGGGCGGGGGCTGATCGAGAGTCATTTGCCCGACAGCGAATGGCGGCTGGCGGTGTCGAGCATCGGCTATTGCCTGGGATTCGTGATCGTCGTGCTCGGGCGGCTGCAGCTGTTTACCGAGAGCACCCTGTCCGCCGTGATCCCGGTCGCCGCGAACCCATCCTTTCGCAACCTGGGGCGGCTCGGGCGGCTGTGGGGGCTGGTGCTGGCGGCGAATCTGGCGGGTACGCTGCTGATCGCAACGCTGGCGACGACGGGCTGGGTGGGAACGGAAGCGAGCACCAAGGCGATGCTCGATACCTCGCGCAGCCTGCTGGAGCTTACCGGCTGGGATGCGGTGCGCGCAGCGGTGCCGGCGGGCTTTCTGATGGCGGGGATCGCCTGGTCGCTGCCGGGGGCGCGGCGGCAGGAATTCTTCGTGCTGGTGTTCTGCACCTATTTCATCTCGCTCGGCGAGTTTGCGCACGTCGTGGCCGGGGCGGTGGAGGCGTGGATGCTGTGGCTGGCCGGCGAGGCGAGCCTGGGCTGGGTGCTGGGCGGCTTCCTGGCGCCGGCGCTGTTCGGCAACATTCTGGGCGGATCGGTGCTGTTCGCGCTGTTGGCGCATGCACAGGTGCACGAAGAGGTGTGAAGCGGGTTGCGGCGCGCGCGCGGTTCGTCTAGCCGTGCGCTTCCGTCGCTGCCCCTGTGGCGAAATGGTAGACGCATTCGACTCAAAATCGAACGCCGAAAGGCATGCTGGTTCGAGTCCGGCCAGGGGCACCATGAAACGGCGGTTCGTCTGCGGTCCTTTGCCGGGCGGGTGTTTCGCTATGGCTTTGCGACGTTGCGCACCGAGCGAAATCCAGCCGAAATCCTTCGCGGCGCGCTGTTCGTCCCACGCGTGAAGCATCACGCCGCGATCGAGCCGAAGAAAATGGGGGAACTGCTTCGGGCCATTTAGGACTATGAAGGGCGACCGGAAACGCTCTATGCCCTGCGCATCGCGCCGCACGTCTTCCTGCGGCCGGGCGAGCTGCGGCAGGCAAAGTGGAACGAGATCGACTTCGTCGACAAGGTCTGGCGGGTACCGGCCGAGCGGATGAAGATGAAGCAGGCTCATGCAGTGCCGCTATCGCGACAGGTAAGATATCTGTGGCAGGAGTTGCGTTCGCTTCCTCGAACGAACGAATGTTTGTTCCCCGCGCTCTACACGACGCAGCGTCCTATTTCAGACAACACGATGAACGTGGCGCTCCGACGGCTGGGCTTCGACCATGATGAGATGACCAGCCATGGCTTTCGCGCGATGGTGAGCACTTTGGTGAACAAATCGGGCTTGTGGCACCCCGATGCAATTGAGCGGGCACTGGCGCACGGCGAGAGGGATCGCGTTAGGGCCGCCTATCACCGCGGCGCCCACTGGGAGGAGCGGGTCCGCATGGCACAATGGCGGTCGGATTATCTGGATCAGCTGCGGGTAGGCGGGACGATTATCGAGGCCAAGTTCAACAAGCGCGGCTAGGGTGTGGTGCTTGCAGGGGCGAATATTCCGTGAGAATGTTTGCGATCCTATAGCAGGTGCGGTTTGGTAATAGTTTATATAGCCAAAATGGCGTGTAATTCGCGCGGTCTGATACTCGTAACTTATGTCCTTGGCAGAAATAATATCTATTTCTTGAGAACTCGAAAAGAAGAGTGTGGAGATGTTCTTACTTTGGATTGGAGAACGCATTCTACGTCGTTGAGGCAATGATGTAGCTTCCAACGGTAATCACCACGGCAGCAAAGCCGCGTTCAAGCACGCCTTTGCGAGCACCGAGCATTTTTCCCAGCGAAATGCCCGCCAGCGTCCCGCCAACCCCGCCCATGATCAGCACCGCCGTTACGCTCCAGTCGACCAGACCGGACAGGGCGTAGGAGGTCGCCGTCGTGAGACCGAGTGCGCTGACCACGACCAGCGATGTGCCGATCGCGAAGGGGAGGGGCATCGCCGTCGCGAGGATCAGCCCGGGCACGACCAGAAATCCGCCGCCGATCCCGAAGAAGCCAGCCGCCAGCCCGACGGCGAGGCCGATCGGTACAAGCCGGGGCAGCAGCGTCGCGGCGCTGCTGCGGGTGAGGCGGACGTCGGGAGCCTCGGTTGCGCGGCGCTTGCGTAACATGGAGAGGCCGACGCCGATCATTAGCATCCCAAACAGAACAAGCAGCCGCTTGCCGTCGAACGCCTTGCCGAGTTCGGCGCCCAAAGCCGCCCCGATCATGCCCGAGACCGCGAACACGCCGGCGCATCGCCATTTCACGCGTCCGGCCCGGGCATGGCCGAGAAGGCTGGCGAGCGCGTTGACCGTGACGGCGACGGCGGCGGTGCCGATCGCAGCGTGCGGCGATCCGATGCCGACGACGTAAACCAGCAGCGGTACGGCGAGGATGGATCCTCCCCCGCCGACCAGGCCGAGGACCAGACCGATCACGCCTCCGGAGGCGAGCGTGGCGAGAAGCGTGGCGGTGTCCATGCGCGGCTCAAGCGCCTGCGCGCCGATTCCATGGCATCAACCGCAACAGGTTTGCCATCCCGCACCA
The DNA here is from genome assembly GCF_048568905.1 of Sphingomonas sp. HT-1. Classification (GTDB taxonomy): domain Bacteria; phylum Pseudomonadota; class Alphaproteobacteria; order Sphingomonadales; family Sphingomonadaceae; genus Sphingomonas. The sequence continues at coordinate 22,747 of NZ_CP183770.1, forward strand.
GCCGGTAATGCCGGCGAACATCAGTCCCGCGCCGACGAAGGCGGACAGGCCCATAAATCCCGGCGCGACGAAGAGGCTGAGCAGCACCCCGGCCAGCACCAGCGCGCCTGCCGTGATTTGCACCTGCCGCATGATCTCGATCGGTTGCGAAGGGTCGGCGATCACGGGATGGCCTGCCGTCCGCCATGCATCGATGCCGCCTGCGAGGACATAGGACGGGGCGTCTCCTGCCGCCGCGCGTAGCTGCGCCGCATTCGCTGCGGTGCGCATGCCGGAACGGCAGTGGAAGATGACCTGGCGCCCGTCGCGGGGCAACTCGCCGATCCGTTCGAGCGGGACGTTCAACGCGCCGGGGATGCGTGCGCGTGCATGTTCGTCGGTACCGCGAATGTCGACCAGTCGCGCGCCGGCTTCGATCGCGGCGCGGGTGTCGGCGGGGGAAAGGGGGGCAAGCGTCATCGCATCAATCCTTACAGTAGAGCTGGTACAGGGTGGCGAGCAGCGTTTCGACGCGCGGATCGGCGATGGCGTACCAGAGCGTCTGGCTTTCGCGCCGATAGGTAACGAGGCCCTCGTCGCGCATCTTGGCGAGGTGCTGCGAACATGCCGATTGCGACAGCCCCACCTCGCGGGCGAGATCGCCGACCGTCCTCTCGCCATGCTCGACGAGCTTGCACAGCAGCATCAGTCGCCGCGCGTTGCCGATCGCCTTCAGCATGTCGGCAACCTGGCCGGCCTTTGTCTCGAATGTCGCCAGGTCCATCGGCGGCTTCAGCATCATGCGAACTCCATTAGCACTTGCTTATGTAGCATCCTCTAATATATTAGCAAGAGCTAATGGAGGAAATCATGGCGCAGCCCTGCATCGAAGCGTTTTTCGACCATGCCACCAACACGATCAGTTACCTCGTCGGCGATCCCGCCACGCGCGTTGCCGCGGTGATCGACCCGGTGCTCGACTTCGATCCGGCGAGCGGCATCGCCGACACGCGCTCGGCCGAGGCGATCCTTGCCTTCGCACGCGATCATGGCTGGCGGATCCAGATGGTGCTGGAGACGCATGCCCATGCCGACCACCTGTCGGCCGCGCCATTTCTCGCAGCGCAGACCGGGGCCTGGGTCGGAATCGGCGCGCATATCCGCGACGTGCAGAAGATCTTCCGTCCGGTCTTCGCGATGGACGATCTGAAGACCGACGGGTCGGATTTTGACCGGCTGTTCGAGGACGGTGATCGCTTCGCAATCGGCACGCTGGCCGTGGAGGTGCTGCACGTGCCCGGCCACACGCCCGCCGATCTGGCCTACCGGATCGGCGATGCCGTATTCGTCGGCGACACGCTGTTCATGCCGGATTATGGCACCGCACGCGCCGACTTCCCTGGCGGCGATGCACGCACGCTATACCGCTCGATCCGTCGCCTGCTCGCCCTTCCCGACGCCACGCGGCTGTTCCTGTGCCACGACTACAAGGCGCCCGGACGTGACGACTATCGCTGGGAGACGACGGTAGGCGAACAGCGCCGATCGAGCGTCCATATCCATGACGGTGTAAGCGAGGACGCGTTCGTGGCGATGCGCGAGCAGCGCGACGCCGGGCTGCCGGTGCCCAAGCTGTTGCTGCCCTCGATCCAGGTCAACATTCGCGCCGGCCATTTCCACCAGGCCGAGGCAAATGGCGTCACCTATCTGCGCATCCCGGTGAAGTGGAAGTCCAAGGAGGGCCCGGCGGCCTAAGCGCTGTCTGAAGGGGCGACCTCGATGATCGTGTCGCCCGGCTGGAGCGACCGTGCCTCGGTTTCCCAGAATCCGTAGCGCTGCCCGAGCCGCTGCGCCGGGACGAGGGCGAAGCGGTTCGCGTGATTGCGCAACCGCTCGGCTTCGCAGCGCTTCTTGAACGATCCTTCGGTGCCCTGCTCCAGCATGCGGGGACCAGCACCATCGCGGCGATTCATTATCTGCAGACGCTGGGCGACATTGCCGCGGACTGCGACAATGCCGATCGCCGCGCGCTTCTCGTGCGGTGGGTGGACCGGATCGGGTTCAAGGCGAACGATGCTCTCGTGGATCATGATGCGCGACGGGTCGTCGTGGCAGCGCGCGCGGTACGCGAGACGATCCTCGTTGGCGACGAATGACCACTGCTGGGCGACGAACCGAGTTAGCTCGCCCTGCAATCCTGAGCTTCCGACGGTAAGCCGTTTGGAAAGGAGGGCTATTTGCCACGTATCGATACTGTCGTCCGCTTGGGCGTGCACGTTGCGCCGGCTATCCTGCTCGCCGCCTGTGTTCCCGCCGCACCCCCTATCGCTGTAAAGGCGCCACCGCCGCCGCCCGTTGCACGCCCGACGTTGGTCGCGCCGCCGATCGACGCGACCTCCGCGACGCCGAGGCCCAGGCGATCCGACGAGCCGCCGGCGGCTTTGCTCAATGCGGTGCAGGCTCTTGGCGCCGGGTTCCGGGGGCAGGTTGCGATCTCGGTACGGGATGTCGATCGTGGCTGGATGGTCGCATGGAACGGTGACCGACCGCATCCGCAGCAGAGCGTAAGCAAGCTGTGGGTGGCGATCGCGGTGTTCGATGCGATCGATCACGCTCGGATGTCGCTAGCCACGCCGGTGAAGGTAATCCGCGAGGATCTCACCGTCTTCCACCAACCGATCCGCCCGCTGGTCGGGCCGAACGGCTATCGCACCACCGTCGGCGCGCTGCTCGAATGCGCGCTGACCCGCAGCGACAATACCTGCAACGACGTGCTGCTGTGGAAGGTCGGCGGCCCTGCCGCCATCCGCCGCATGCTGAAGGAGAAAGGCATCGACGGCGTCGGCTTCGGTCCCGGCGAGCGCGAACTCCAGGCGAAGACTGCCGGTCTGGTCTGGCGGAAGGAATGGGCGGGCGGCTGGGGCTTCCTCCAGGCGCGCGCGGCCATGCCTGCGGCAGAACGCCGCAAGGCACTCGATCGCTATCTGGCCGCGCCCTATGACGGCGCGACCGCCAATGGCATCACGCTGGGCCTGTCGCTGCTAGCGCAGGACGAGCTGCTCAGCTATGGCTCTACCGATCGGCTTTTCCGGATCATGCTCGCGAGCAAGACGGGCCCGTTGCGGCTGAAGTCCGGCCTGCAGCCCGGCTGGAAAATGGCGCACAAGACCGGGACCGGGCAGGAACTGGGCAATCTCGCCACCGGCTATAACGATGTCGGCCTGCTCACCGCGCCCAATGGGCATCGCTATGCGGTGGCGGTGATGATCGCCAGCACCCGCCAGCCGATCCCGGTGCGAATGCGGCTGATGGGCAATGTCACGCGCGCGATCATCCGCACCGCCGAATAGACTTGCCTTCGCCTACGGACGGATTGCGGTTAACGTCCGCGCAACGAACAGAAAACGGGACGAGGACCGCCTTGAACGAAGCCATCCAAGCAACGGACAGCCGTGCCCGGCTCCGCGAGCGCCTGTTGCATTTGGCCTTGTATCGCTGGTGGCGCCAGTCGGTGGTAGCGCCGATCGACCACGAGGCGGTGGTCGCCCGGATCGTGGAGGACAGCGGTTGGTCCGGCCGCTTTGCCTTCATGACGATGATGTCCGCCGGCATTGCGGTCCTGGGCCTCCTGCTGTCCTCGCCGGCGGTGGTCATCGGCGCGATGCTGATCTCTCCGTTGATGAACCCCATTCTCGGCTTCGGCTTCAGCCTCGCGCTGTTCGATTTCGTCGAGCTGCGAAGGTCGCTCAAGGCGCTGGCGATCGGCGCCTTTGCCGCCGTCGCATTCACCGCGCTGATCGTTACCATCTCCCCGCTGCAGGCGCCGACCTCGGAGATCGTCGCGCGCACTCGGCCCAATCTGTTCGACCTGGCCGTTGCGTTGTTCGCGGCGCTGGCGGGTACCTATGCGATCATTCGCGGGCGGGGCGAAACCATTGTCGGCGTGGCCATCGCCACCGCATTGATGCCGCCGCTGGCGGTCGTCGGCTATGGCATCGCGACGTGGAACGCGCCGGTGGGGATGGGTGCGTTGGCGTTGTTCGTGACCAACTTCATCACCATCGCGCTCTCCGCCACGGCGATGGCGCGTTTCTACGGCTTCGGCCATCATCTTTCGCGCCGCCAGACCTGGACGCAGACGGCGATCCTGATCCTCGTCTTCGTCGCGATGGCGATCCCGCTCGGCATCTCGCTCAACCGCATCGGTCGCGAGGCGGTGGCGGTCACCCAGGCGCGAACGCTGCTGGCGGAGCGGTTCGGCGCCAAGGCGCGGGTCACCCAGCTCGACCTCGACTTCACCCGAGAGCCTCTGGTCGTCCGCGCCGTGGTGATTACCCCGCAGGACGCGATGCAGAAGACCGTGACCATCCAGAAGGCGCTGGCGGCGCAGCTCGGTCGGCCCGTTCGCCTCAATCTCGACCAGGTGCTGCTCGGCGCGGGCGCCGACGCGCTGGCGGCACAGCGCGAGGAACTGCGGCGGGCAGGGGAGGCGTCCAATCAGGAGACGCAGCGCGTGACCGAGATCGCGCAGATGGTGGCGCTGATCGCGGGCCTGAAGCCCGACGACGTCACCGTCGACCGCGACCATCACCGTGCCACCGCCGCCGCGACGCCGCTGCCGGGGGCAGGGATCGAGACCTACCGCATGCTCGAGACGCGGGCGGCGCAGCGCGCGGGCGACTGGACGGTGGCGATCGTTCCGCCGCAGGGGCCGCTGCCGGAGATCGGTTTCGCGGACAATGTCGATAGCCTCGACGCGCGGGCGACCGAGGCCGTCGCTGCGTCGATCTGGGCGGCGAGGCGCTGGAACATCGGTGCGCTCGGCGTGCCGGGCCTGCCCAAGGGCACCGCGCCAGCGAAACCCAACCTCACGCAGCGACGCGCGCTCGCCATTGCCGAGCAATTGCACCGTGCCGGTCTCGCGGCAAGCGCAGCCCCGCCTGCCGGGCAACGCTTTGCGCTCGTCCCGGCGCCGGTTCTGCCCTAGGGATTTTCTCCCGCCCAGCCCCAACAGGAGTGCCCGCGTTGAACGAAATCGGTCTTCCCGAACTCGGCACGTTGCTGATCGTCGCGTCGCTGGTGGCGATGATCTCGCGGCGGATCGGGCTGCCCTATACGGCCGGGCTGGTGCTGGCCGGGATCGCACTCGCTTTCCTGCCGGTGGGCGCCAACCTGCCGCTGTCGCGGGAGCTGATCTTCAACGTGTTCCTGCCGCCACTGATCTTCGAGGCGGCGTTGCAGCTGCGCTGGCAGCGGTTCCGCGAGGAGCTGCCGCTCACCATCGTGCTGGCGTTTCTCGGCGTCGCCATCTCCGCTCTGCTGGTCACCGTCGGCATGCACTGGCTGCTGGGCTGGAGCTGGCTGGGCGCGGCCTTCTTCGGCGTGCTGATCGCGGCGACCGACCCGGTATCGGTGATCGCCGCATTCAAGGAGATGAAGGCCGAACCGCGACTGAGCATGGTGGTGGAGTCGGAAAGCCTGCTCAACGACGGCGTTGCCGCCGTGGGCTTCGCGATCCTCATTGCGGTCGCCGAGGGTGGCGGGCTCAGCGTCGGTAGCGTCGCGACGTCGCTGCTCTGGACGGTGCTGGGCGGCGTGGCGATCGGCGCCGCGATCGCCTTCGTGGTGCTGACCGTCGCGGGGCGGACCGAGGACCATCTGGTCGAGGTGACGCTGACCACCGTGATCGCCTGGGCGAGCTTCCTGCTGGCCGAGCATGTCCATGCCTCGGGCGTGTTCGCCGCACTGGCGGCCGGGATCATCGTCGGCGCGATCGGGCCGCGAGGATCGATCTCGGTCGCGGGGCGCCAGCATGTCCAGGATTTCTGGGCCTATGCTGCCTTTCTCGCCAATTCCTGCCTGTTCCTGCTGATCGGCAGCCATGAGGCGCACCAGCCGATCGCGCTGGTGAGCGGCGCGCTGATCGCGGGGATCCTGCTGACGCTGCTCGGCCGCGCGGCGGCGGTCTATCCGCTGGCGGCGCTGTTCGGGCGCACGGGGCTGCGGCTGCCGGCAACCTATCAGCATGTGCTGGTCTGGGGCGGGCTGCGCGGGGCAGTGGGCCTTGCGCTGGCGCTGGCGGTGCCGGCGAGCGTTGCCGAGCGCGGTGCGATCGTCGTGGTCACCTTCGGCGTCGTTGCTTTCTCGATATTTGCACAAGGCCTCACCATGCCGCCGCTCCTCCGCCGCTGGAAGCTGACCGGCGCGGCGGACGCCGAGCATTGAGTCAGGGGCCGATGTCGATGGCGTCGGCCTGCGTTCTGGTGTGCGCACCGTCGTCGAAGCCGAGCGCCCGCGCGACCGGCCCGTTCCAGTCATAGGGGTCGGTGCGGACCGTTACCCGGCCGATCTCGTCGACAAAGGCATTCTGGTAGAGCAGCCGCACCGGGATGCGTACCGGGAGGGCCACGAAGGTCTGCGCGCCGCTGGCGCTCGCCGCCTGCCAGCGATCGGCCACGCCTTCGTCCTCGGCAATGCGTTGCGCGAAGCCCAGCGCATCCTCCACCCGCACGCAGCCATGGCTGAGATGCCGCTGGCTGCGCTCGAACAGGGCCGGCGCACTGGTATCGTGGAGATAGATCGCCTGGTCATTGACCATGTCGAACTTGACCAGGCCCAGCGCATTGTCCGGCCCCGGCTGCTGGACGATATAGCCGCCCCGGCGCACCATGTTGTGGCTGGCGAGATAGTCCGGGCCGACATGCGCCAGCTCGGTATTTTCGATCGACTTGGGAATCGTCCAGGTGGGGTTGGCGACCAGCCGGTAGATCGGGGAGGAGAGCAGCGGCGTCTCGCGCCCTGGCTTGCCGACGATCACCTTGCGGCTGTCGACCAGGATGCCGTCGCGGTAATAAGCGAGGCGCGCGGCGGCGATATTGACGTCGATCCGCGTCGCCGGCGGATTGCGCGCCAGCCAGCGCAGCCGTTCGAGCGCCACGGCGAGCGTACGGGCGCGGTCGGCCGGGCTCAGGGTCAGCACTTGGATCGTGCGCGGACCGACGACCCCGTCCTCGACAAGGCCATAGTCGCGCTGCAGCGCGCGCACCGCATCGGCGATGTCGCTGGTATAGAGGTGAGACGGGGCGGGGGCCGAGGGCGAGGTCGTACCGAGGTCCAGCAGATAGCCTTCCGCTGCGAGTTGCTTGACGATCGCCGGAACGCGATCGTCGCGGTCGCCAGGGCGGATCAGGCCGTCCGCAGCGATTTGGGGGGCGGAGCCGCTGCCGAGGCGCTGCTCTGCCACCGCGGCGCGATAGGCCTCGGAAAGGCGGCGATAGTCTGCGTCCTGCGGGACAAGGCCGGCAAGCCAGGCGGGCAGGTCGCCGCGGTCGAGCGCGGTGGCAAGCCCCCCTGCGATGTCGACGTCGGGGCGGGGCAGGGTGTAGACGGCGTGCAGCGTTGCCGGATCCACTACGCCCATGGCCAGCGCGCGGGCATAGCGCAGCGCGGCGCGCGTGCGTGCGACATCCAGCGCCTCGGGACTTGCGGCAGGCTCGACAGAGGACGGGAAGGACAGTCGATCCAGCCCATGATCGGCACGGTGCGCGATCGCATTTTCGAGGGCGCGCGCGGCCGCGTCGGTCCAAACGAGGCGCCACTGTGCCCGATCATAGAAGCGCTGAAGCTCGGGCTCGGTTGCGAGCGACCGGAGCGCAGCCTGCGCCTGCCCCGCGGACATGAGAACAGCGGCACCCTGGCGAACGGCAGCGGCGGCAGCGGGAGGTGCAACGGACAGGAGAAGGGGGGCTGCAACCATGCAGCGAAACCGAAGGTTTGAAACAGTCATGTCTTTGCAAACGCACCCGCGCCGCCGATCGGTCCATCGTGCCTGTGCCCCGCTTTGGCGGGCGGGTCGCGGATGACCCCGGCGATTCTCAGCGCCGCCGTCTTGCTGGGCGCGCTGGTGTTGTTCGTTTCGGAACGCGTGCGCCACGACCTTGTCGCGCTGCTGGCGCTGCTCGCCTGCGTGCTGCTCGGCCTTACGCCACCGGGAGAGGCCTTTGCCGGCTTCGCCGATCCCGCCGTGATCGCGGTCGCGGCGGTGCTGGTGATCGGTCGCGCGATCGAGCTGTCCGGCGTCGCTGCCAGCGTATCGCGGGCGCTGATGCCGGCGCGTGCAGGCTTTACCGTCCGGCTCGCGGTGTTGCTGGTGTTGGGCGCGTTCCTTTCCGCCTTCATGAACAACATCGCCGCGCTCGTCGTCACCATGCCGATCGCCGCGCAGGTGGCGCGCGAGGCCAAGCGGCCGCCTGCCGCGACGCTGATGCCGCTCGCCTTCGCCACCATTCTGGGCGGCATGACGACGCTGATCGGGACGCCCGCCAATCTCATCCTGTCCTCGGTGCGCGCCAAGGAGCTGGGCACGGGCTTCGGCTTCTTCCAGATGGCGCCGGTGGGGGTGGCGGTTTCGGCGGTGGGGCTTCTGTACCTCGTGCTGGTCGGCTGGCGGCTGCTGCCGGTGCGACAGGGGATGGACCGTCCGGCGCGGCCGCCTTGGCGGGTGTACGAGCTGACCGCCCGAGAGGCCCTGCCGTTCGCAACCCTGCTCCCCCGTCTACGGGCGGCAGCAGTCCGTCTGCTTGCCGTCTTCCGGGAGGGGCATCGCGTGCATCCCGAGGTGCAGGTGGAAGCGGGCGACCGGCTGCTGGTCGTGTCGCGCCGCCAGCAATGGGACGCTGCCGACGCGGCCGGGCTCGCGGCCGACCTCCATGCGGCGGACGACGACAGCGTCACGGCGCGCGTGGTCGTGGCGCACGGCTCGTTCCTCATCGGGCTCAGCCATGAGGCGGTTCGTATCCGCAGCGGCGATACGCTGACGGTCGTCGCCGTGGGACCGCGGGCCGCGCGACGGCGCGCGCCGCTGCCCTCGCTGCGAATCGAGGCCGGCGACCAGCTGTTCGTGCGCGGCCGCCCGGCGGACCTTGCCGAGTTTGTCGGCAGTGCCCGGCTGCTCGAGATCGACCGGGTGGATCGCCTGCCGGTCGCCCGCCGCCGCGCGGCTCCGGTCGTGGCAATTTTCCTAGCCGCGATTCTCGCGATCGTCGGGTTCGGGGCGCTGCCAGCGCTCGCCTTTCTTGCCGCTGCCGTCGTGCTGGTCGCGACGCGGCTGATCGGCGCCGACGATGTCTACCAGGCGATCGACTGGAGCGTGATCGTGCTGCTCGCGGCGATGATCCCGGTGGGCCACAGCTTCGAGACGAGCGGTGCCGCCGCCATCGCCGCCCAGTGGCTGGGGACGACGCTTGCGGGGCTGCCGCCCGTGGCGGTGATCGCCGCGCTGTGCGGCATGACCCTCTTGTTGTCGATCTTCCTCAACAACGTCGCGACCGCGATCATCATGGGCCCGCTCGCCATCGATGCCGCGCGGGTGCTTGGGATCGCACCCGATGCCGCACTGCTGGCGGTGTTGATCGGCACGTCGGCGGACTTCCTCACGCCGATCGGCCACCAGAACAATCTTTTGGTCATGGGGCCGGGCGGTTATCGCTTCACCGATTACGCGCGCATGGGCGCGCTGCTGGTGGTGCTGGTGGTCGGAACGGCGGCGGTGGTGCTCGCTCTCCCGTAGCATGGCGCAACCCCGCGGGGGACCATCCGTTTCCCAGGTATGGAGCCAGGAACCTTCTCTCCGATCCACATCCCCTGGGGCGAGGCGCTGCTGCGGATCGGCGCCTCGCTGCTCCTGCCGCTGCTGATCGGGCTAGAGCGGTTCCTCCGCCGCAAGCCAATCGACTATTGTCCGTTTGTAATCGTGTCGCTGGGGGCCTGCGCGCTCTCGCTGGCGATCCTGGAACTCGCGGTGCGCACACGGGATCCGCAGCTGGACGTAGGGCCTGGCCGGGTCTTCGCGGGCGTGATCACCGGGATCGGCTTTCTTGGTGCCGGCGCGATGTTCCGCGAGGAGAATTATGTGAAGGGGGCAGGGTCCGCCGCGTCAATCTGGGCGGCGGGCGTGATCGGCATTTTGTGCGGCATCGGCATGCTTTGGCTTGCCGGCATCCTGGCCTCGTCGGTGCTGCTCCTCCTGCTGGTAAGCGGCCCCTTCACGCAGAAATATGATGCGGAGTGATCAGGTCGCCTTCTTGTAGATCGTGAAGCCTAGCACGAAGAGCACCAGCGCAACCACGAGCGCGATCCAGAACAGAAGCTTGGCGATGCCCCAGGCTGCTGCTGCGGGGCCGCCGAAGCCCAGCACACCCAGCACGGCGGCAAGAATGGCGAAGATGAGGGCCCATTTGATCATGGCGTGTTCCTATCCGTTGGAGGGGTGGGGGCGGCGATCGCCGCCGCACCCTTGCCGTCGTCAGGCGTAATAGCCGGTGACCTGCGCCTCATAGGCGCGATCCCAGACCGGCTCGTGGTCCCGCGCATAATGCGGTCCACCGCGCAACTGGTCCGCGTCACGCTGGACGACATAGCCCGAGCGCTCCTCGTCATAGGTGAGCTCGTTCCACGGCAGCGGGAAATAGTCCTCGCCCATGCCGAGGAAGCCGCCATAGCTCACCACGGCATGGCGAACCTTGCCGTCACGCTTGCCGAGCATGAGGTGGTGGATCGAGCCGATCTTCTCTCCGTCACGGCCATAGACGGCCGTTCCCTCGACCTTGGCGGACGAGATCATGTCCTGGGTTTCGTTGCGATCGAGCGTGTTGTTGTCTGCCATTGGGCATCTCCTTTCGGATGGTGGATGGTCCCTTTGGGCGTTCCCTGAACGCGCCGCCCGTGGCGCCCCGATCGGGCGCTCGATATGCTGCAGCGATATCGTGGCGGTCTCTAGGGCAACGGGTCGTACCCGATCATGTTCCGTGGAAAAGGATTAATTCCCGAATTGCAGTGCTGGAGGGCTGTTATCTGCGCTGGAGCGATCTCCGGCTTCGACCATCGTTAGGCGATCAGCGCGCCTTCCATCGCTCCAGCGCGCTGAGGACGTCTCCGGTGATCTGCCGCGTGGAGAATCCGGTGAGGTCGCGCGACTTGGCGGGCGGAAGCGTTTCTACGGCAAGCGACCAGCCGATGCTGCGGCGCGTTTCGGACGCCTCCAGCGCCGTATAGGCGGCTAGGGGCCGAGCGCGCGGCAACAGGCGGTAGGTGAACGGTCGTTCGCTCTGGCTGCCGACGATAAGCGCCACCTGGCTCTCTTCCATTTCGAGCAGCAGGTCGGTCCAGCCCTCGGCCTGCATCGCCGTGTAGACGGCGCGCAGCGCGGGCTCGCCGTTGCGATGGAGCTGTTCGAGAATGTCGGACCTTCGCGCAGGCAGGACCAGCCGCTTCAGGCGCTCGCTGATCGCAGGCGCTTCGTCGGGGATCGCTTCGCCGGCAAGGTCGGCATTGGTCTGGCGGATCAGGCCATAGGCGAGCAGCAGCATGATGAAGCAGAAGGGCAGCGCCGCCAGCAGGGTCGCCGCCTGGAGCGCGCCGAGCCCGCCGGCGACGAGCAGCAGGGTGGCGGTCGCGCCCAGCAGCACGCACCAGTACATCCGCTGCCAGCGCGGCGTGTCTTCCTTGCCGCCCGAGGCCAGCGTGTCGATCACCAGCGCGCCGGAGTCGGCGGAGGTGACGAAGAACACCGCCACCAGCAGGATGGCGAGGGTGGAGGTGACGCTTGCGGCGGGCAGATACTCCAGGAACTTGAACAGCGCGGTGGAGAGATTGGCCTGCACCGCCTGCGCGATCCCGCCCGATGCCACGCCCAGATCGAGCGAGATCGCGGTGTTGCCGAACACCGTCATCCACAGGAAGGTGAAGGCGGTGGGCACGAACAGCACGCCGATGACGAACTCGCGGATCGTCCGCCCGCGCGAGATGCGGGCGATGAACATCCCGACAAAGGGCGACCAGGCGATCCACCACGCCCAGTAGAACAGCGTCCAGTCCGCCATCCAGGCGCGCGGCTCATAGGCGTAGAGCGTGAAGGTGCGGATCACGAAGTGATCGAGATACAGGCCGAAATTCTGCACCAGCGCGCGCAGCAGGAACAGCGTGGGGCCCAGCGCGAGCACGAACAGCATCAGCAGCACGGCGACGGTGAGGTTGAGTTCGGACAGCCGCCGGATGCCGCGATCCGCGCCGCTCAGCACCGACAGCGTCGCCGCCCCCATCACCAGCACGATCACGACGATCTTGGCAGTCAGCGTGTCGGGAAGGGCGTAGATATAGGCGAGGCCGGCGGTCATCTGCGAGACGCCGAAGCCCAGCGACGTCGCTACGCCGAACACCGTGCCGCACACCGCGAAGATGTCGATCGCGTCGCCGAGCGGCCCGTCGATGCGCTTGCCGAGGATCGGCGCCAGCCCCGAGCGCAGGGTGAGCGGCAGGTCCTTGCGATAGGTGAAATAGGCAAGGCTCAGCCCGACCAGCGCGTAGATCGCCCAGGCATGGACGCCATAATGGTGGAAGGTGATCGCCATGGCCTCCCGCGCCGCGGCGATCGTGCCGCTCTTGGCTTCCGGGGGCGAGATATAGTGCTGGATCGGCTCGGCCACGGCGAAATACATCAGCCCGATGCCCATGCCGGCGGCGAACAGCATCGCCAGCCAGGAGAGATAGGGGAAGTCGGGCTCGGCATCGTCCGGCCCCAGCTTCAGCTTTCCTGCCGGCCCGAAGCCGAGCGCGAGGACGACGGCCAGGAACACCGCGACCGCGGCAATGTAGAACCAGCCGAACGTGTCGATGGTCCAGGCCTGCGCCGCCTTGAAGGCGAGGTCGGCGCTGCCGGGCATCGCGGTGGTGACGCCGAGCAAGGCCAGGATGAGCGCCGAGGCGCCCAAGAACACGCGGGGGTTGATTGCACTTTTCAGCATATGTGCACGCTGAACGCCCGTCGGGCGAAAAGGTGGCCGCAACTGCCGTCGCGCCACCCGGGGGCTCAATGCGGTGCCAGCCCCAGTTCGACGCCGGTCTTGTCGTGGAGTGCGAAGCGATCGACGATGTCTGCGCTCGCACGGTTATAGCCGACCACCTCGACGTCGCGGCCGTCGCGACAAAGCCGCGCGACGATCTTGTCGAGCGCGCCGACGCCGGAGATGTCCCAGAAATGGGCCGCCGTCACGTCGATCACCACCTGGCCCGCGCGATCCTCCCCTTGGAAGGCGCGGGCGAAGCGGTTGACCGAGGCGAAGAAGATTTCGCCCGAGACCCGTAAGGTCACGCACTCTATCCACGAAGGCGCTCGTGACCTGGCCCGCGATATTGCCACCACCCACGCCTATGTAAGCTCCCGTCGCCAGCGCAAGAAGGTCCAGATGCTGTTTGCGCCCCTCAAGCGCATCCTGAAGCTCGATCGTTTGCGCCTGCGAGGTTCCAACGGCGCAAAAGACGAGTTCCTCCTCGCCGCTACCGCCCAGAACCTCCGCAAGATGGCCAAGTTGATCCCGATGCCAACACGGATGGCACCCGCCTGAGGTGCGCGCGCGCCTGGCTCCATTTCAAACCACGGGCATGCCTGCCGTCGACTCCCACCTTTTCAACACAATCGCCCGAAAGCGTACTGCGAAGCGTACCCAATACTACCAAATGGGTTCGATAGGCGAGGGTTCGTGTCCGGGTTTCGGAACCAAGTTTTGGTGAGCCACGAGTGGGTCACGGCATTCTGGGGACGCAAAAAATGTCAGTTTTCTGGGGTTTCTGGAGGTGGATGTGAGTCCGGCTAGGGCACCAGTACATATTGGAACGCAGCGATCCGCGCGATCAGCGCGTCCAACGACCAGACCGGTCGGCCGTTCGCAACAGGCGCGCCGCGAGGAAGTCGCGACGTCTGCTGATGCCTCGCTATCCCGAGCGCGAGAGGGGTGAACCCCGTCCTGCCGCGCCGGCGTGAAGGCCGGGCTGGCGGAGAGTGTCGCAAGTATCGCCGCTCTGACGGTAAGGCCGCACGGCCAGGAGGGCGGCCGGAGCATCGGAGCGAGCCTGCTTTTTGGCCGCGCGCCTGCATCGCTTGGGGAACGCGCTGTGATTCCTGGCATTTATTGTCGATGACTTCCGTTACCTCCAGATGGCCGGCGCGGCTGTGGCTGATCCGGCATGGCCAAAGCGCCGGCAATGTCGCCAGAGATGCAGCGCATTACGCCGGAGCGGAACGCATAACGCTCGACCATCGCGACGTGGATGTGCCGCTTTCTGCGCTCGGGGAGCGCCAAGCGATGGCGCTCGGACGATGGTTCGCCGCGGGCGAGGGACACGGCCAGCCAGAAGTGATTCTTTGCAGCCCCTATGTTCGCGCGCATGCGACCGCACGGCTGTTGCGCGACGCCCATCGCGGCTTGCCCAACGCCATCATCTGCGCCGACGAGCGGCTGCGCGAGAAAGAGTTCGGGATTCTGGACGGATACACCACTGCGGGCATCGCCGCGCAAATCCCGGAGCAGGCCGAGTTCCGGCGGCTGCTGGGCAAGTTCTACCACCGGCCGCCAGGCGGCGAGAGCTGGTGCGACGTTATCCTGCGGCTGCGCTCACTGCTCGACACGGTGTCGCTGCATTATGCGGGAAGGCCGGTGATGATCGTCGCCCATCAGGTTGTCGTGCTGTGCCTGCGGTACATTCTGGAGGGATTGAGCGAGGCGGAGATCCTGGCGATCGACCGCGCCGGAGACGTCGCCAACTGTTCGGTCACCGAATATGAGTGTGGGGAAGGGGGTATGCAGCTGGTGCGCTATAACGTCACCGCGCCGATGGAGGAGAGCACATCCGCCCGGGTGACGACATCGCCCGATGCAATGGTGGGAGCGCGGGGGTGATCGCGCTGGATCGCGCCTGGCTGGCCGCCCATCCGCTGCCGCCCTGCGAGCACGCGACCGACAAGAATGCGCGCGGGCGCGTCCTGATCGCGGGCGGCGCGGAGCGGGTTCCGGGCGCCCTGCGGTTGACCGGCGAGGCCGCGCTGCGCACCGGTGCAGGCAAGGTCCAGCTGGCGACGGTGGAGCGCGCGGCGCTCGCGCTTGGCATGGCGATGCCGGAGGCCGCGGTGTTCGGGCTTCCGGCGAACGCGGCGGGTGAGCTGGGCGGCGACGCCGGACCGATGCTGGCAGGGTTACTGGAGCGGTGCGACTCGCTTGTTCTGGGCCCTGGGACAGGGAGCGCTGCGGACGCCGGGGCGATAGTGGATACAGTGCTCACCTTCTCGCGCGACCGGCCTGCGCTACTGCTGGACGCGGCCATGCTGGCGGTTCTGGGGCCGCGCGCGGCGATGGTCAAAGGGCGCGAGCGCGCGGCCGTGCTGACGCCCCATCCTGGCGAGATGGCGACGCTGATGGACGAAGAGCCCGAACGGATTGCGCGCGAGCCTGCCACCGTTGCGCGGGCGGCTGCGGAACGGTTTGGCGCCGTGGTGGCGCTGAAGGGGCCGGAGACGCATATCGCCACGCCCGATGGCCGGGTATTGCGGTATCCCGGCGGCGGCCCCGGCCTCGCAACCGGAGGCTCCGGCGACGTGTTGGCCGGTGCGATCGGCGGGCTGCTCGCGCGGGGCGCCGATCCGCTGCCGGCGACCGCCTGGGGCGTGTGGCTGCATGGCGAAGCAGGCCGGCAGCTGGCGGAACGTGTCGGTCCCATCGGCTTTCTAGGTCGGGAACTGCCCTCGGCGTTTCCGACGCTGATGGCCGCAGGCGAGCTTTGACCTTCCAGAGATGCTTACGTCCCGGCGGCCGTGGTGCGGACGAGCGCGATGCATCGGCTCATCATCCTTCCCGGATCGCAGATTTAGCGTTCGCGCCGCGGACCCGGCGTCGCTGCCTGGCGTTGAAGACAAGGCGTTCTTTTGTCACAACGGCTTACCCCATTGCCAACCATGCTGCCGTCGACCTGCCTGCACGGCAGCGCGGGCAGCACCGGAGCAATCCATGACCCGGTTAGAAGCACCTCGCGACGAAGGACGACAAGGCCGGTGTGGCATCGACGCGCAGGACAAGCGGGTCGCACAGCGCGGGCGGTGGATCGCTGCGGCGATCGGGGGCGCCTGGCTGGCCGTGCATGTCGGGTGCATCTTCTTCTGGCGCTGGAGCATCGCCGCCGCGCCGCTGGCGGTGTTCATCGTCCTGCTACAGGCCTGGCTCAGCACCGGGCTGTTCATTGTCGCGCATGATTGCATGCATGGATCGCTTGCACCGGGCAGGCCGAGATGGAACGCGGTTGTGGGAGCGCTCTGCCTGGGCGCATATGCCGGCCTTTCCTACGCCGTCCTGCTGCCCAAGCACCACGCCCATCATGCGGCACCCGGCAGTGCCGACGACCCAGACTTCCATGCCGACGCGCCGCAGCGTGCACTACCCTGGTTCGGATCCTTCTTCCGGACCTATTATACGCACGGCCAGCTCGCCCGGATCACCGCGGCGGCGATCGTCTATCTGCTGCTGGGGGCGTCGCTGCTCAACATCGTCGTCTTCTGGGCGGTGCCCGCGCTGCTGGCGCTGGGGCAGTTGTTCCTGTTCGGCACTTATCTGCCGCACCGCCATGATGGCCGGCCGTTTGCCGACAAACATCATGCGCGCAGCAACACGCTGGGGCCGATGCTGTCGCTGATTACCTGCTTCCACTTCGGTGCCTATCATCACGAACATCACCTGAGCCCCGGCACACCCTGGTGGCGGCTGCCGGCACTCAGGCGGGAGCGGCTAGCGCGGCGTTGACGGCGGCAGCGGCGGCGGCCGCACCTCCGGCGACAGCGATCTCGGCGCCGATGGTACGGGAGGCCTGCCGATAGCTTGGCTGCCGGAGGACGGCTTCCAACGCGAGGGCCAATTCGCCGACGCTCAGCCCGCGCGGGGACAGGACGCGCCCTGCGCCGATATGCGCCAGCCGGGCAGCGGTTGCGGGCTGTTCGAAGCCGATCGGCAGCGCCACGATCGGTACGCCCGCGGCGAGCGCATCGAGCACCGAGTTGAAGCCGCCGTGGAGCACCGCGGCGGCACACTGCCGCAGTACCGCCGCCTGCGGCCAGAAGGCACGCACCAACGGATCGCCGGGCAGTGCGTTTTCTTCCATTGGCGAAAGGCCGCCACCATGGCCGATCACGGCTCTTGCGCCGATCGCCGCACAAGCCCGTGCCATGGTGACGAAGAGCTCCCGGCGAGCCCCCTGTATCGTGCCGAGCGAGCAGAAGACTAAAGGGCGGCCGTCGTGCGGCAAGTGCAGGGGCTCTGTTTCGGCGGCGCGCCAGGGGGACCCGTAGTGAAACTCCGGCGGCAGGCGCCGGCGGGGGAAATCCAGTCCCCGCGGGCACTGCGCGACCTGAACCCGTGGTCGCGGGCAACTCGCCGGGAGGTTCCATTCGCGACGACGGGCATCGATCACACGCTGGACGGGCCGCATCAGCCAATCGGTGATCGCATAGCCGGATCGGTTCCTGAACCTGCCCAGCGCATCGGGGCGGTACCGCCAGCCGACGAAGGGCGGCGGCACATCGGCTTCGCCCAGGAGCGGCAGGCCGGTCACGGCAATGGCATAAGGAAGCTTGAGCCTGGCGGCGATCAGCGGACCGGCGGGTTCCACCGCATCCGCGAGGATCGCGGTGGCGCCGATCCGATCCAGCACCCCGGGCGCTTCCGCCAGCAGCCTGTCCGTCATCGCCGCGGTCGCACCGATCATGCGTCTGAGGCGCGTGGGGCCGTTCGGCTCCACGAGGGTGGCGAGATACGCCTCCAGCACCTGCTCCGTTCCGCCCGGCAAGGGCGTAAACCCGATATCAGGCGTGGTAATGAACCGCCGCGCTGCGTCCAGATGTACCAGCGATATCCGCCAGCCGCGACCGACCAGGGCGCTGGCCAGTACCTGCACCGGGTTCAGATGACCCGGCAGCGGAGCGGTGAGGATAGCGAGATGTCCCATCGATGCTCGATCGCCTGTGTGAAGCGGAATTTCCACCAACGTTGTCCGGCATCATCCGTGCCTCGCCAACGCTCGGGTTACGCAAAGGCGAGGAACGCGAGGCTGGCTGGGGTCGATCGCCGCGACGACACCTTCGTCGACCAGGAATGCTGTGGCTAGAGTCGGAAGGGTCCGGTTGCCAGAGCGGCTGACGGATGTCGCGGCCGAGATGCGATTCCGGATCCGGCAGGGAGCGCCGACCCTGAAGGCCATTTTGGCCGCGACGCGCGGCAGCGAGGCGAGGAGATGTGAGGGCATGGGCGCATGCATCGTGCGCTTCACCGCGGCGATGACGAGCGCACCGCTTCAGCCAGACGCGCCCAGCATGCACCGGTGATGCTGCACCGTCGAGCTTCAGCCCTTCCGCAGTGCCGGGCGGCGTTCGTCCAGATCGAAGCCGTCCCCATCGCTGAGAACGTGCAGCCGCACATCGTGCATCGATAGCGTGCGCTCCGGGCTGGCTTCGGCGATGTTGGAATGCGTTACGCCCGACCCATCGACGATGTAGACCGCGCCCGCGCCGATCACCCGGAAGCAGCAGCCCTCCAGCACGATCGCGGTATTCTCGTCGATGCCGATGCCCAGCACCCGCGGGTTCTGCGCCACCGCGCCGAGCAACCGCCCGATCCGCCCGCGCTCGGCGAAGTGCTGGTCGATGATCACGTCGCGCACCAGCCCCAGCCCGGGCGCCATGTGCAGATCGCCGATGCGGTGCGATTCCGAGCTGGAGCCCTTTACCAGCATCGTTTCGCTCATCACCGAGGCGCCCGCGGACGTCCCCGCCACCACGCCGCCCCGCTGGTGAATGTCGCGCACCATCCGTTCCACCGGCGTGTCGCCGATCTGGCTGGAGATGCGCAGCTGGTCGCCGCCGGTGAAGAAGATGCCGGCGGCGCCTTCGAGCACCGACTGCATTTGCTGCTCCAGCGTGTCGCCGCGCTCGTGCACATACAGCTCGACGAGATGGTCGACGCCCAGCGCACCGAACGCTTTTTGATAGGCGTCGAAATAGCCTTCGGGCTTGTGGCTGGCGACGGTGGCGATCACCAGTTTGCCCTGCTTCACGCGCGCGGCGACTTCCTTAAGGATGGCCTTGTCGCCTTCCTTGTCCTCGTGGCCGCCGATGATGATCAGCGGTCCGCCCCGTTCAGCCATGCAGGATATCCTTCAATTCATCGCGGTGAACGGCAGCACGCGGAGCATCGAGCTCGCTGGAATGCAGTGCCAGCGCGAAGTGATCGCTGTTGTGCGCAATGCCGAAGGCGCCGGATCGGTCCACCACGATCGCGCCCGCCTCGCCGCCGACCCTGCCGAGCCGAGCGATCGCGTGTTCGGCCGCCTCGTGTGCGGTGCCGCCTGTCTCCAAGGCGTGCATCACGTGCGCCGCGAGCATCGTCCGCAGGATCGCTTCGCCGTCGCCCGAAAAGGCGCAGCCGCCCAGCGTATCGTCCGCATAGAGCCCGGCGCCAGGGACGGGAGAGTCGCCGATCCGGCCGGGGTGCTTGCCCGGTAGTCCGCCGGTGGATGTGGCAGCCGCGATCGCGCCCGTGGCGTCGATCGCCACGCAGCCCACCGTATCATGTGCCTTGCTGTTCTCCGAGGCGAGCGTTTCGCGGGACAGCATCGTCTCGGGCTCGACCAGCGCGATGCCGTGCGCCGCCGCGAACCGCTCCGCGCCTTCGCCGGCGAGCAGCACGGGCTGGTCCGGCAGCATCGCGCGCGCGACGCCGATCGGATTGCGCACGCGCCGCACCCCCGCGACACCCCCGATCGCGAGGCTGGAACCCTCCATCATCGCGGCGTCCATCTCGACCGTGCCGTCGCTCGTCCGTACGGAGCCGAAGCCCGCGTTGAACACCGGATCGTCCTCCAGCACCCGAACCGCCGCTTCGGCCGCCGCCACCGCGCTGCCGCCGACGCGCAGCACGTCTGCGCCCGCCCTGCCGGCGGCGGCGCAGCCTTTGCGGTTGCGATCATGGAGCGCCGGATCGATGGTCTTGGCGCCACCATGAACGATGATCGCCCACCGGGCTGCTTCAGACATGCAGCGTCTCCCGAACTGTCGCTTCGGGCTCGAAGGCGAGGATTCGATCCCACACCGCCTGGATCGCACTGGGCATGATCACCAGCAGGTCGCCCGGGCGGCCAAGCTGAAGCACCATGTTCACCGCGTCCATCTCGTCGACGATGCGGTGGACCTTCTCCGGCTGCACCCCTGCCTGCATCGCGCCTTCGGACATCAGCCCGTTGGTCTCGCCGCGCGGGCGTCCCCGGCCGTCGGGCGCCTCGCGGAAAACGATCTCGTCGAAAAGAGCGCCGGCGAGCTGGCCCATCTCGACAATGTCGCAGTCGCGCCGGTCACCGGGGATGCTGACCATGCCGATCACGCGGCGGTAGCGCGGGCGCATCTGTTCGATCACTTGCCCCAGCGCGCGCAGGCCTGCGGGGTTGTGCGCGTAATCGAGAATGTAGCGCATCCCGTGTGCGTCATGGATGTTGAGGCGTCCCGGCGAGTCCTCGAACGAGACGCTGAAGGCGTGAAGCCCCTCGCGGATCGCATCCAACGGCACGCGCTGCGCAACGCACATCGCCACCGCGGCGAGCGCATTGGCGATGTTGAATTCGGCGATCCCGCCCAAGGTGGCGGGGATGTCGGCGGCGGGCATCAGTTCAATCCGCTCGCCGTCGCGGTGGATCGCGATGCACCCGCCATAGCTGTCGGGTTCGCGCACCACCGCCATGCCGCCCGCCGCGATGTGGCGACGCAGCTGATCGGAAAGGTCACTGCCGCCAGACAGCGAGAACCACACGATCGTGCCGCGTGCGTGCCGGGCGATGCGGTGGCACATCGGATCGTCGGCATTGAGCACCGAATGTCCACGCCGTGCCACGCTTTCCACCACCACGCCCTTCAGTGCGGCCAGTTCTTCGACGGTGTCGATACCCTTCAGCCCCAGATGATCAGCGGTGACGTTCAGCACCACGCCGACATCGGCGGCGTCATAGCCCAGCCCCTCGCGCAGGATCCCGCCGCGTGCGGTTTCCAGCACCGCCACGTCGACCGCGGCATTGCGCAGCACCGCGCGCGCGCTCTTCGGTCCGCTGGCATCGGCCTCCACCATCAGATGGCCGTTGAAGTAGATGCCGCTGGTAGACGTCATGCCGACATTCTTGCCCGACTGGCACAGGATGCGGGACACCATCCTGGCAGTGGTCGACTTGCCGTTCGTACCGGTGATCGCGAAGATCGGTATGCGGCTGCGCGATCCGCGCGGAAACAGCATGTCGATGACCGGGGTCGCCACGTCGCGCGGGGTGCCGCTCGAGGGCTCCAGATGCATGCGGAAGCCGGGCGCGGCATTCACCTCGACGATCCCGCCACCGGTCTCGCGCACCGGGCGCCGAATGTCCGGCGAGAGAAAGTCGATCCCGCAAACGTCGAGGCCGACGACCGCCGCCGCCTGCTCGGCGATCGCGCGATTGGCGGGGTGAATCACGTCCGTCCGGTCGACTGCGGTACCGCCGGTGGAGAGATTGGCGGTGTCGCGCAGGATCACCTGCTCGCCCGCCATCGGAATGGTCGCGGGGGTGCGGCCGGCCTTTGCCAGCAGCGCCAGCATCGCTTCGTCGATCACGATCCGGGTCAGCACATTCTCGTGCCCCGTGCCGCGGCGCGGATCCTGGTTGAGATCGTCGATCAGCTGCGCGATCGAATGGAAGCCGTCGCCGATCACCTGCGCCGGCACGCGCTCGGCGACGGCGACGACCTTGCCGTTCACTACCAGGATGCGATGATCGTTGCCCGGCACCTGCTGTTCGACGATCACCCGGCGGCTATGTTGCGCGGCCAGTCCGAAGGCGGTGCGCACCGCGTCTTCCTCCATGATGCCGGTGGTGACGCCGCGGCCGTGATTGCCGTCCAGCGGCTTTATCACCACCGGCCATTTCAGCCGCTTCGCCTCCTCCAGCGCTTCTTCCCAGCGCCGAACCACCACGCCGCGAGGCACGGGCAGCCCGGCCTCGGCCAGCAACTGCTTGGTCATTGCCTTGTTGCCCGCGATGTCGACCGCGATCTGCGCGGTATCGCCGGTGATGCTAGCGCGGATGCGCTTCTGGCGGCTGCCATAGCCGAACTGGATCAGGCTCTGCTCGTTGAGCCGCGTGACCGGGATGCCGCGTCGTTCTGCCGCCTCTACTAGCGCACGCGTGGTAGGGCCTAGGGCATTCGCCTTGAGGATCGCCTGCAGCGGAGCGACGATCGCGCGCACGTCCTGTGGGGAATCCAGCGGCGCGGTGCCGAGCAGGCGCAGCCCCTCCACCTTGCGCAGCGGCTGGGGCAGCAGGTCTGCCACGAGCCGGATCGCGGCCAGGCCGGCGGCGAGCCCCAGCGCTTCGTCGCGATAGGCATAGAGGATATTGTACACGCCCGGCCGATCCTTCACCGACCGCGTCTTGCCGCGGGTGACCCGCGAGCCGGCGAGTGTCTGCAGCTCGAGCGCGACATGCTCGATGATGTGGCCCATCCAGGTGCCTTCGCGCAGCCGATCGACGAAGCCGCCCGGACGCTGATAGCTGCAGCCATGGATGCCAAGCCCGGGGAGCAGCGCGAGCAGCGCGTCCGCAAAGCCGAGCAGCCTGTTGCTCGGCCACTGCTCCAGGTCGCGCAGATCCACCTGGATGCGGATCATCGGCCGCGTGCTGTAGAGATGGGGACCGCGATAGACGCTGCGCTCCTGCACCCGCATTCCGTTCGCCGTCGCCGGGCGCGCAAAATCGGCCGGCTGCACCAACGCTGTCATGGTTACCCTCTGGAAGCGGCACCGAGGACCGGTGCCTGAACCCGTAAAACGGCGCAGCCGGCATCCGCGTTCCGCCGTTTGATGCGGATCAACGGTTTGAAACGATGTGGATTATCCGGCGGCATTCGCGCTAGCGGCGCGGGGGCACGCCAAACAGCTTTGAGCGGATGGCCCTAGTTTTTCTCTTGAAGTCGCTCGCGCAATGGTAATTGTCGGCCCTGACGATCCAGGGCTCTGGCGGTAGTGCGGCCAAGATTCCGATGTTCATCACCACGCAGATACACGCCCGGAGCAGGAGACAGCCTGATGATTGCACGGTTCACGGCGCCCGCATTGCTGGCGACCATCATGGCAACGCCCGCGACGGCGCAGGCACCGGCGCGGTTCAGCGACTTCCGCTATGCGGGCCGCGCTGCGGAAACGGTGGCGCTTCGCGCCGGCGAATATCGCAACCCCATTCTTTCCGGCTATTATCCCGATCCATCGGTCACCCGCGTCGGCAGCGACCATTATCTCGTCCTGTCGTCCTTCGCCCATTATCCGGGACTGCCGATCTTTCATTCGAAGGACCTGGTGCACTGGACGCAGATCGCCAACGCAATCGACCGGCCGGGCCAGCTCGATTTCACCGGCATGCGCACGTCGCAGGCGGTGTTCGCACCGGACATCTCCTACCACCAAGGCACCTTCACCATCGTGAACACCTGCGTGAGCTGCAACGGCAATTTCGTCATCACGGCGAAGGACCCGCGCGGCCCCTGGTCCGATCCGATCTGGCTGCCCTTCGAAGGCATCGATCCCTCGATCTACTGGGAAGGGGACAAGGCCTATATCGTCAACAACCGCGCACCCGATGAGCCGCCGCGCTACGATGGCCATCGTGCGATCTGGATCCAGGAGTATGACTGGCGGGCCGGCAAGATGGTGGGTCCCAGCACGCAGCTCATCAACGGCGGCGTCGATATCGCCAAGAAGCCGGTGTGGATCGAAGGGCCGCACATCTTCAAGAAGGACGGGTGGTACTATCTCACCGCCGCCGAGGGCGGGACGAGCGTCAATCATTCGCAGGTGGCGTTTCGCTCGCGCACGCTGCGCGGGCCCTATGTGCCCTTCGCCGGTAATCCGATCCTCACCCAGCGCGACCTAGATCCCGACCGGCCGCATCCGGTGACCTCCACCGGCCACGCCAAGCTGGTGCAGACGCAGAATGGCGATTGGTGGGCGACCTTCCTGGGGGTGCGCCCCTATGCCGACGATTTCTATAATGCCGGCCGCGAGACGTTCCTGCTGCCGGTCACCTGGGTGGATGGCTGGCCGATCATCCTGCCCGCGGGCAAGGCGGTGCCGCTCGTCGCCAAGGCGCCGGCACTTCCCCGACAGCCCAGGCCTGTGCTGCCGACCAGCGGCGACTTCAGCTATGTCGACCGCTTTGCCGGCAACCGGCTGTCGATGCAGTGGATCGGCATCCGCACCCCCAAGACACCCTTCTACAAGGTCGAAGGCGGCGAACTGGTGATCACCAAGGGCGGCCCTTTAGGGGATCTGCAGCAGGTGCCTGGATTTGTCGGTCGTCGCCAGCAGCACGCCAACGCCACCGTCAGCGTCACCGTTCGCTATGCGCCCGTCAAAGACGGCGATCGCGCCGGTCTGGCCGCGGTGCAGAGCGACCAGAACCATCTATTCTTCGGGCTGACCCGCGCCGGCGGCGTTCGGACGCTCGCGCTCTACACGCGCCAAAAAGGTGACGAGCAACTGGTCGCCGCGCGCCCGCTACCCGGCACTGCGCCGGTTACACTGACCCTGCGGATCACCGGCGGCACCATCGCGTTCGATTATGCGAGCGGACAGGCCAAGGGCACGCTGAAGCGCGACCTCGACGCGCGCTTCCTCAGCACGCACGAAGCAGGCGGATTCGTCGGCACCGTGATCGGCCCGATGGCCTGGACGCAGTGATGCGGCAGGTGTCGCGCTGGCGCTCCGCCGGAATCATGACGTGCATATTGTCGCAGCCGGCTTCCCCCAGGATATCAACTCTTGGGACCATGACCCTAGGGCAATGCGCCGGAAGCGTTTGAGGCCCGCCGGTACGTGGGTACCCCTGCTGCAGGCGAGCGGCTGTGGCGGCTCTGCAGGCATTTCTCCTTGTAGATGCGAGCTTGTACCTCGAGCGAATGATCGCATCGCGTTGCAATCGAACATGCGACCGGACCCTTCGTGCCGGCACATCGTTGAGAGCGGCGGTCCCGCCGGAGCAGGCTCGCCCCGGCACGAGTGTCCACACAAGCAGGAGATGCCGCATGGCCGTATTCAACAAGGACATCATCGACCTGGCGACGAAGAACAAGAACTTCCAGAAGGAAGTCTATTATGATGATAATTGCCAGGTGGTGCTGATGAGCATCGAACCCGGCGAGGACATCGGCGAGGAAACGCATGACGCCGATCAGACCACCTTCTTCGTGGCGGGCGAAGGCCAGGCGGTGGTCGACGGGAGCCGTACCAAGGTGACGCCCAACCACATGATCGTCATCCCGAAGGGCGCGAAGCACAACATTATCAACAAGGGCGACGAACCGCTGAAGCTGTTCACCGTCTACTCACCGCCCGCCGAGGAGCAGGGGATCAATCACAAGACCAAGGAAGAAGCCGAGGCCGCTGAAGAGGAATGACGTGACCTCCGCGGCGCGCCTGTCGCGCGCCGCGGCAGGACTGCGTCAACTGTCGTGCCGCTCGGCTTGTGCAAAGGTCACGCAGGGCCAGCGATTTCGCCACCACATCCTGCAGCGCTTCGACGACTGGGCAGCCCCTAGATGTCCGGACGCCTTGGATCCCAATTTCGAGGACAAAGGCATTGCCGAGCATCGCGATCGTTTTGGCGTGCTGGCAGTATGCCGGCGCCTCTCCGCGCAGCCGAGTAGTCATCATGCCTCGCAGAAGAGCCCGCTGAGCCCCCGGGATCGGGAAGATCCTCGGTAGACGGAGTTGCTCCGGCAAGCTTGGAACGACAGCGGCAGGGCATGCCTAGGGCGGCACCCATGGATCTGATCTGGTCCGCAAGCCCTATTCGATGGACGTTCTTTCACGCGCCCTGCGCCAGGCGACGCCGGTGAAATAGGACTGGCCGGCGCCTGCCGCCTCAGCGTGCCAGCGCCACCCGCTGATCGATGCTGCCGAAGAACGCTGCGTCTTCGCCCACGTGCATCCGCACGCGATCGCCTGCGCTGAGGAAGGGGGTGCGGAAGGCGCCGTGTGCGATCTTTTCGATCGCCCTTCGCTCGGAAATGCAGGTCGAGCCGACCGTAGCGTGATCGGCGTTGGAAACGGTGCCCGATCCGATGATGGTGCCCGCCGGCAAGCTGCGGGTCCGCGCCGCATGGGCGATCAGTTCGTGAAAGCCATAGGCCATGGCGTCGCCATTGGGGCTGCCGAACCAGGCGCCGTTCACCGCGACGGTGAGCGGCAGGCAGACGCGACCGTTCTGCCAGGCCTGGCCGAGCGCGTCGGGCGTGACGGCGAAGGGCGCGACGCTGCATGCCGGCTTGGCCTGAATCCAGCCGAAGCCCGTCTTCATCTCGACCGGCGCGATCGTGCGCAGCGACCAGTCGTTGATCAGGACGATCAGCCGGACATGCGCCAGCGCCCGATCGGCCGGGCAGCCCATCGGCACCGGGCCAGTGATGACGCCGAACTCGCCTTCGAAATCGATGCCATCGGCTTCGGACGGGAAGGGCACATCCTCGGTCGGGGAGAGGAACTGATGGCTCAGGCCCTGGTACATCAGCGGCTTGTCGGTTTCGATCGGCGGGAGATCGAAGGCCTGCTGCATCAGTTCGCCGTGTGTCGGGAAGGCGGAGCCATCCAGCCACTGCCAAGTGCGCGGCAGCGGCGCGCGCAGCGTGGCGGGATCGAGCGGGCTGCCTTGGCCTGCCTCCAGCCGCGCGGCCGTGCCCTGCAACGCGGGCAGTGCCGCCTCCCAGTGTTCGAGCGCGCCCAGCAGATGGGGCGCAGCGGCGCCGGCCGGCAGGCAGGTGGCGCCGTCGCGGGAAACCAGGATCAGTTCGCCGTCGGCGGTACCGTTGTCACGGGTGGCAAGTCGCATGGAGAGTTCTTTCCTTGGGATCGGGGTGTCAGCAGGTCGGGAGCACCGCCTCGACCAATTGCCGTACGTCGCGTTCGGCGGTGAAGCCGAGCGCGGCGGCGCGGGGCGTGTGCAGCGGCGGATAGCTGCCGAAGCTGCGGCGCAAGGCCGCATCCTCCGCATGGGTGATCGTCGCCATCGGGAAGCGGCGGACGAGTTCGGCGACCAGATCGCCCATCGCGAAGCGCAGCGCGGGCAGGGTGACGGGGTGCTGCTCGGCGATGTCCGCCAGCAGGGCGGCGACGAGATTGGCGGCACAGGCCGATACCGAGCAGACCCAGCTCGTTGCATCGGGCGCTACCGGCACGGCATAGGCTTGGCCGGCGCGCGCGGCGTGGAAAAGATCGCTCAGAAATGCGGATCCGAACCCGCCGGCCGACGCCGGACGGGCGACGATGCCCGGCAATCGCAGAACGGCGCCACGCAGAGCACCGCGCCGCACCGCATCGCCAAAACCGAGTTCGACCATCCGCTTGTGCGTGCCGTACACGCTGTCGGGGACGGCAACCGTACCATCGTCCACCGGACCGGCGGGTGCCGCTCCGAACACGGCGATCGATCCGGCGAGGATCAGCCGCCGGCCCTGCATCGCTTCGATCAGGCGCAGCGGCACATCGAGGTTGATCGCGCGGGATGCGGCAGGATCGCGCTCGGCAGCGCCGCCGGGCAGCGCGGCCAGGTGAAGAAGCGCGTCGCAATTCCGCACGGCTTGCGCCAGCACAGCCGGATCGGTGAGATCGCCTGTCAGGCGCGTACCGGAGCCTTCTTCCGAAAACGCCCGGTCGACCAGCAGCAGATCGGCGGCGACGCTCGTCTCGCGCAGCCGCCGGACGACCGCCCGGCCGACAAAGCCGTCGGCGCCGGTGATCGTCAGCCGCATCGTCAGCGCTTCAGGCTCGCATCGAATTCGCCGTCGATGAGGATGAAGGCGATGCGGCAATTCCTGTCGGAGCGGTTCGACCAGCCATGGTTGGTGCCGCGCTGGATGACGATGTCGCCGGCACGCACCGTCGTCTCGCCCTCATCCATGATCAGGACGAGCTCGCCTTCGAGGACGATGCCATAGTCGATCGTCTCGGTGCGGTGCATCAGCGCGTGGCGCGAGCCTTCGCCATGCGCCGAGGCACTGCCGGCGCCAACCTCGGCGAAATGCGCCTTCGCCTCTTCCGGCGTCATGTTGCGAATGCCGTCGCCTTCGGGCGGGATGTCGAGCACGCGGATCCGGGTGCCGTTCTTCGGCGGCGCGAGGACGATGCCCTGTTCGGGCGGCTCGCCCGAGGCGGCGTCGATCGGGGCGGGTGTCGCCTGGGTGTTCCACACCTCATGAAACATCGGGCCGATATCGCCGCCGACACGCTGGACGCGCGGCACGGTGCCGTCTTCCTGGATGATCGCGCGGCCCTGGGCATCATGGCCGGTGACGACGCGGCGAACGGGTTTTTCCATGGTCTTGGTCCTTCAAGCGGAGATGGGAGCGGGCGCGCGAGCGCCGGCGAGCAGGGCGGCGACGGCCCCGGCCAGCGCCAGGCCGGTGTAGAGCAGCAGAGTCTGTGCAAGCCCGCCGGTGGCCGGTTCCAGCAAGGTGGTGATGAGCGGCGCGGCGAATTGGCCGAGGAAGAAGGCGCCGGTCCAGGCGCCGGTCCCCGATCCGCGCGCGGCGGCTGGCAGACGGCGCATCACCCAGGCGAGCATGTTCGGGAGCATTACGCCACTGCCGATACAGGCGAGGATGGCGAAGCCGGTGATCGCGGCGAAGCCGGGGGACAAGGCGGTACCGGCATAGCCGATCGCCACCAGCGCCAGCCCCATTGCCAGCAGGCGCGGCCCGGCATGGGCCTTGAGCCGGCCGAAGACGATGCTGCCGATCGCTACGCCGAGGTTGGTGCCGGCCGCGGCGAGGCCGATCAACGCGGGGGAACGGACGCCGCTGCGCTCGATGATCGGGCCTACCTGCACGATGATGGTGTAGAACAGGATGCCGACTGCGATCGTGATCAGCAGGATCGGCAGCATCGTGCCGAGCGGCAGCCGCACCCTGGCGACGGCGCGGGCGGCGCGCTGGACCGGTTCGAACAGCATGGCCGCCACGGCGACCGCGATCGGCAGGGCAATAAGATAGAGCAGAAACGGTCCGCGCGATCCCAGCGCTTCGCCCAGCGCGCCGCCGATCGCCACCAGCGCGATCGCGCTCAGGCTGACCGCCGCCATCTGAATGGAAATCCAGCGTTCGCGACGCGCCCCTTCAAAATAGTCGCCGAGCATCGCGGTCGATACGGTCATGATCGCCGCCTCGGCCAGCCCCAGCACCGCCCGCGCGGCGATGATCGCGGGCAGATCCTTCAGCAGGAACGGCAAGGTACCGACCACGCCGTACACCAGCAGCGACAGCAGCAGCACCGGCTTGCGGCCGAAGCGATCGGAGAGCGCGCCGGCCACCGGCGAAAACAGCGCGATGCACAAAGCCGGTATGGTGAGCGCCACCGGCACCAGCACCGCTGAGCCCGGCACCGCCGCGAATTCGCGGAGCAGCATCGGCAGCACCGGGACCAGTGCGACGATGCCCATGGTGGGCATGATCGCGGTGAGGATCAGCAGGACCGCGTGCCGGGTGGACGCGACCTGCGTTCCTGCCGCCCCGCTCATGCGACCTTGCCGCCCAGCGTTTCGCCGAACCAGTCGGCGATATAGTCGCGACCATAGGACATGTTGTCCGCGCCGACATGCTCAACGCCGCCTTCGCGCGCGGTGAATAGCTTCAGTTCGCGCTTGGGGCTGTTGACCAGCTGTTCGTAGCAGTCGTGCGCATATTGGACGCTGATCTGGCGATCCTCGGCGCCGTGGGTGACGAGGAACGGCACCATCACCCCGCCCATATGGCCGTTGAGGTTCATGTCGGCTGCCTTGGCGAAGAAATCGTCCATGTCCTTGGCGCCAAACGCCCACATCACATGCGCCCAGTAATGTGGCACCGGGTTCTCGCCTTCGCGGTTCAAGCGCTTCTGCTGCACCTCGGCCCAATTATGGTTCGCGCCCCAGCAGGCGCCCGAGGCGAAGCGGGGTTCGTAGGCGACCGCGCGGGGGGCGAAATGGCCGCCGAGCGAGATGCCGGTCATGCCGATCCGCTTGGGATCGGCGTCCGGCTGGCGCTCCAGCCAGTCGACCGCCCTGGAAGCCCAGTTCTCCGCATGCGGATCGACGGGGAGGTTCTGCAGCCGAAGCGCTTCGCCGGAGCCGGGCTGGTCCACGCACAGGGTGGAAATGCCGCGCCGGGCCAGCGCCTCGGGCAGGCGTGACCAGTAGAGCAGTTCCTTGCAGCTATCGAGGCCGTTGCAATAGACGACCACGGGCTTGCGTCCCTCACCGGGCGCGCGGGTGTAGAGCGCGGGCATGGTGCCAGTGGCAAGGGGGATTTCCACTCGCTCGCGATTGATCTGGCCCAGCATCGTCGACTTGTCGAACGTGGCGCGCGCCTTGGCATAGGTTTCCTTGCGGCCGGGGTGGCCATGGCCCTGCATCCGCTCGCCGGTGAACAGATAGAGCGCAGCACGCTCCAGCTTGTTCGAAGCGGAAAAGGCGCGGCCCCTGGCCTCGTCCTCGGCGGCGAGGCCGATCAGCTTGTCGGCCATCGCAACCCACTGCGCCATGAACTGCGGGGTGCCGGCGTCGGCACCGGCCGCAGCCGCGTCCTTGATCGGCTGGCACATGTCGACCAGCTCGCCGATCTGACCGCCGCTCTCCATCGCGATCGCGACCGAGAGGTTCCAGATATAGTTGGGGAAATATTCGAACAATGCCATGGTATCAGGCCTCCACCGCCACGAACAGGCCCGGATTGGGCGCCGGGTGCGGCAGCGTCTGCGGACCGCCGGTGCCGATGCCCCACTGATCCATGATCAGCGGCGCAGGGGTGTAAACCTGATATTGATGCGCGTCGAAATCGACCTCTTCCAGCTCCGACGTATATTCGGCGACGAAGCCGCTGGGCGTCACGAAATAGCTGAACGTATTGTTGCCGGCGGTATGACGGCCGGGGCCCCAACCGATATCAATGCCGTGCAGCTTCAGCCGGTGCGCGCCGCGCATCATGCCGTCGATGCCTTCCATGTCATAGGCGACATGGTTGAGACAGGCCGGCCCCGGCAGCAGCGCAATGCGATGATGCGCCGAGTTGCAGCGCAGGAAGCACATGAAGTCGCCCAGCCAGTCGCTGACCTTGAAGCCCAGCACGTCGGTGAAGAACTGCACCGCCGCCTGATGGTTGGGAGAATGCAGCACGATATGGCTGATCTTCACCGGCACGCCGTCCCAGCGAGCGATGTCCCGGCGTTGGCCGCGCGCGACGTCGCTTGAGATTTCGAACAGCATCCCGTCCGGCGAGAAGAAGCGGAAGCCATAGCCGCCGCCGGGGGTGGTAAGCGGGGCGGGAGTGCGGACGATCTTGCAGCCGGCGGCTTCGGCCTTGACGTGCAGCGCATCGACATCGGCGCGGCTGTCGGCGGCGAGCGCGATCACGTCGATGCGGTTTTCGTCGGCCGGGCGGAGGCGGACGACCTGGTGTTCGTCATGACCCTGGGCCTTGAACCAGGCCATGCCGTCGTTGCTCGGCACGGCCTCGAGCCCCCAGATCTCCTCGTAGAATTTCTTCTCGGCTTGGAAGTCGGTGACGGCATAGCCGACATAGCGGATTTCGGTAACGCGGGTCATAACAATGCTTCCCTGGGGTTCAGATGGGTTGGGCGGTGACGGCGAACATTTCCGCGGTTGCCTTGGCGTTATCGACCGGCGGACCCTTGCCGAGCTGCCCGTGGCAGATCGCCAGGCTCTGGCGGACGATGTAGGCGCAGCGATCAAAGCGCCGGGCGCGATAGGCAGTGAAGGCGTCTTCTGTGGTTTCGGCGCGGGCAAGCTCCTCGGCGAGGACGAGGCTGTCCTCGATTGCCATGCCGGCGCCTTGCCCCAGGTGCGGCGTGGTGGCGTGGACGGCATCGCCGAGCAGTACGACGCGGCCGCGATGCCAGGCGCCCTCGACCAGCATTCCTTCGAGCGGACGATAGACGACGCCGTCGTCATCGGTGATCTGGTCGGCGAGCGCCTGGATCGCGGGGGCGCAGCGTGCCAGCTTGGCGCGCATCGCCGCTGCCAGCCCCTCGCGAGGATAGCGGGGATTATCCGGTTCCGGCGTGGTGACGTACATGTACATCAGGTCCGCGCTGATCGGGACGAAGCCGACGCCGGTGGGTCCGTTATAGACCTGCAGCGCATCGAGATCGGCAAAGCGCGGGAAGTTGTAGCGCCATACCGCCTGGCCGGTGAATTGCGGGCGCTCCGCATCGGGGAACAGCGTCTCGCGCGTTTGCGAATAGACGCCGTCGGCGCCGATCACCAGATCGTAGATGCCGCTGCTGCCGTCCGAGAAGGTGACCGCCACCTGATCGCTATCGGCGACGATCGTCTCGGCGGTGATGCCCAGCCGCACCTCCGCGCCCAGCGCGATGGTGCGATCGCCCAGCACCTTGTGGAGCGCGGGGCGGCCGATGCCGACATTGGCGGGATAGCCTTCGAGCAGCCGCGGCGCGGGCACGCGCGCGACTTTCTGGCCGGCGGGCGTGAAGATCTCCACCGCATCGAAGCCGACGCCGGCGCCAAGATAATCGTCGAGCAGCCCCAGCGCCTTCATCGCGCGCAGCACATTCGCCTGCTGGATGATGCCGACGCCATACACCGACCAAGTGGGATCGCGTTCGATGACGTCGACGGCGAAGCCCTGCTGGCGCAGCGCAATGGCAGCGGTGAGGCCGCCGATGCCGCCGCCGATGACGAGAATGTTGAGGGATTGCATAGCTTAGAACCGTTCCAGATCATGGGCGGGGGTGACCGGCCCGGCGAAGGATTGATGAATGTCGGCAAGGTAGCGATCGACCGCCGCGGGATCGGCGTCGGCGACCACCAGATGGGTGAGAACCACCCGCTTCACGTTCATCGCCTGGGCCATTTCGCCAACCTGCAGCGGCGTGAGGTGATGGCGGGTCAGATGCTCGGCCATCGCCGCACGCTGCCCGGCGGGCATGTCCGGCTGAAGCCGGGCGATCCGCGCCATGGTGGCGGGCACGTCGATCATTTCGCTGACCAGCAGATCCGCGCCGCGACCCAGTTTCTCCACGGCCGGGCTGGGCCCGGTGTCGCCCGTATAGACGATCGAGCGGCCCGGCAGGTCGAAGCGCAGCGACAACGATTGATAGCGGCTGTCCTCGGCGGAGCCGGGCGCAAAGCTGTAATGGGTGTTGCGGGCGGCGCGAACGGTAAAGCCGCCGAGCGTTGCTGTTCCGCCATCGACAAGCTCGGTCACCGTCACCGTCGATGCCGGATCGATCACCGGCGCGCCGGGCAGGCCATAGCCGGCGGCCGCCGCTGGTCGCATCGATGCGACCAGCCCGTCGACCAGCGCCCGGGTGCCCGGTGGGCCATAGATGGCGAGCGGCCCCGGCGCATTGGTCTGGTAGCGCAGCCCCAGCAACGCGGCGAGGCCGCCGGTGTGATCGAAGTGCAGGTGGCTGAGGAATACCGCCTTAACCTGCATGGCCTGAAGGTGTGCCTTGGCGAGCTGCTCTACCGCGCCGTCGCCGACATCGACCAGATACACGTCCCGCCCGAGGACCAGCGCGTTGGCCGGTTGTGCGCGGGTCGGATCAGGCACCGGGCCGCCCATCGTTCCCAGCGTGATCCACGCCGGGGCGTTGGCCTGTTCTGTCCGCGCCGGCGCCGCACCTGCTGCCATCAGCAGCAAGCCGGCGATCAGCGTTGGGCGGAGCGGACGCATTCCGGCGCCTCAGAACTTCGACGTCGCGCGCACGCCATAGGTGCGCGGCGGCGAATAGACGGCGAGCGCGGCCGATCCGGCACCGTAGATCTGGGCGCTGGCCTGAAAGCGTTCGTCTTCGATGTTGCGGACGAAGGCGGCAATCGACCAGCGATCGTCGGCCGCACCGAACGCGATCTGGGCGTTGCTGACCCAGGTTGCCCCGACCAGCTGGTTGGGCAGATATTCGAAGCCGACCACACGGCTGGTGCGATATTGCGTATCGGCCGAGAACAGCAGCTTGTGGTCGCCCAGCGGCACCGTCTGCTGCCCACCCAGGTTCATCGTCCATTTCGGCGACTGATAAGCGCTGCGGCCGGAGCAGTTGATGTCGTACATCCCCGCCGTGGCGCTGGCGCGATATGGACAGCCGGTGTTCGGCGGCGTCGCGCCGATCGGCTCGCGATAGATGAAGTCATCATATTTCGCATCGAGATACTGGACGTTGACGCTGAGCAGCGTGTTCCGGGTGGCGAGGAACTGGGCTTCCACCTCGACGCCCTTGTTCGTGGACTTGCCGACATTCTCGGTGAACTGGCCCTGATTGCCGTTCCGATCGATGCCCGTGTGGTTCACCTGCTGGTTGCGATACTTCCAAAGGAATGCTTCGAGATTGAGCTGCAGCCGGTTGTCGAAGAACCGGTTCTTCATGCCGATCGTGTAGGCATCGATGAACTCGGGCTGGAACGTCTCGTAGCCTGCCGACAGCGCGAAGCCGCCGGAGCGATAGCCGGTCTCCAGATTGGCGTAGAGCAGCGAATGCGGACCGACATCGAATTCGGCGCCAAGATGATAGGTGAAGCGATCGTTGGACAGCGTGGTGTTCACCGGCGTGACCGCATGGATCAGCAGCGCGCCCGTGGTGCCGATCGGTCGCGCCTGATTGTCCGGCACGGTCGGGAAGACCGAGGACGGCAGATCCTGGTAGCGCCCTGTCGACGGCAAGAGCGGCGCGTTCGGGCAACTCGGCCGGCCCTGCACCACGACGGAGCAGCGGACGAGAAACACGTCGGCGCGGCCGCTAAAGTCCTTGTCATCCTTGGTGTAGCGTAGGCCGCCGATCAGCCGCAGCCGATCGTTGAAATTGGCGGTGATCCGGCCAAACCCGGCATAGGATTTGGTACCCGAGGTGAACTGCTGATAGGCGTTCAGCGCCTGCTGCGCGAACAGATAGGTCGCAGCGACGGTCTCGTCGAAATAATAGGCGCCGAGCATATAGTCGAAGATGCCGACACGGTTGCCGGCGAAGCGCACTTCCAGGCTCTTCTGCTCGTCGGTCTCTGCGACATTGCCGTAGAAGGCGGGTACGGCAAAGCGATTGTCCAGCTTTGAATAGCGCCAGGCGGGGATGACCGTGAGGGTGCCGGCGCCGGTGTTCAGGCTGATCTCGGCATTGGCGCCGTAATAGTTGTTGTCGAGATAGGGCTGCACGTCGAGCGGCGCCAGCGTGCGTCCGGCGAGCCCACTGAACAGCGTGCGGCGATAGGCCTGCGCCTCGGGCGAGAACAGGCCGCTATCCTCGCTGAGGCCCGACGGCACGAACTGGTTGCCGGTGCCGGGAACATAGGCGATCCGGCCGACATAGGTGGAACCCGGACCCTTGCCTCCGCTGTGCGAAAAATCGCCGCCGATCCGCACGGTCAGGTCCGGCGTCAGCTCGCTCAGGAACTGCACGCGGAGCGCCTGGGTCTTTTCGTCGCTGGTGCCGTCGGTCTGATAGCCGTCGCGTCGAACGATGCTGCCGGCGATGCGCATCGCGCCGTGCTCGCCCATCGCGACGTTCACCGCCCCCTGCACGTTTACCGCGTCGTAATTGCCGTAGCTGGCAGTGACGAAGCCGCTGTTTTCGCCAATACGCGGGCGGGTGGGCAGCACGTTGATCGCGCCCGCGGTGGCGTTGCGACCGTAGAGGGTGCCCTGTGGGCCCTTCAGCACCTCGACCCGTTCGAGATCGTAGAAGATGCCCGAGGTGGAGGTAGCGCGGCCGAGATAGACGCCGTCATAATTGAAGGCGACCGCCGGATCGCTATAGCCGTTGACGGTGAAGTTGCCGACGCCCCGAAGGA
This sequence comes from Sphingomonas sp. HT-1, assembly GCF_048568905.1. Taxonomy (GTDB): domain Bacteria; phylum Pseudomonadota; class Alphaproteobacteria; order Sphingomonadales; family Sphingomonadaceae; genus Sphingomonas. The sequence continues at coordinate 58,441 of NZ_CP183770.1, forward strand.
AGAAGACGGTATTCGCGCCGCCCTGTGGCTGAGCACTGAGCGAGGGCACGGCGGCGCCCAATTCGGTCGAACTGCTCAGCCCGCGGCTCACCAGCTGATCGCCGGTCACCACGGCGACAGGAATACCCGCGCGCTGCAGATTCTCTGCCTTGCGTTGCGCCGTCACGATGATTTCCTGCAGGCCCTGCTGATCGGTGCTGCCAGTATCCTGCGCCGCCGGTGCGGCTGCGCTGTCGTCTCCCGCCCCCGCGACGCTTTGCGCCTGCGCCTGCGCCTGCGCCGTCATGCTTGCGATCCCGAGGGCCAATATCGAACTGGTCCGCCTCCATCCCTTTCTCACAACCGCTCTCCTTGATTCGGATCTTTCGTTGTCCGATGCCGGCAAGATGGGCGGGTTTTGACATCAATCAAAATTCTTATATTTTATGAGGAAGCAATCACGAGGTTGATGCATGCGCCTGGATCGGTTCGATCTGAACCTGCTGGTTGCCTTCCACACGCTGATGGAGGAGCGCAGCGTGACCCGCGCCGCGGAGCGGCTGCACCTTACCCAGCCGGCGATGAGCGCGGCGCTGCGGCGGTTGCGCGAATCGTTCAACGATCCGTTGCTCGTCGCCAACGGCAAGCGGATGGTGCCGAGCCCGCATGCACAGGAACTCGCGCCACGGGTGGCGGAGATCGTCGCTAACGCGCAGGCGCTGATCTCCAGCTCGACCCTGTTCGACCCCGAGACGTCGCGCCGCAGCTTCCGCATCGCCGCGTCGGATTATGTCACGTCGATCGCGGTCCAACCGCTGCTGGCCGAAATGGCGGTACGCGCGCCGGGCATCCGCTGTTCGGTGGTGGCGCCGCATGCTGCAGTATCCGAGCAGATGGAGCGCGGCGAGGTCGACTGCATCATCTCGCCCGAACAGTTCCAGGCTCAGGGACATCCCGCCGAGCTGCTGTTCGAGGAGGAGCATGTCGTGCTCGGCTGGTCCGAAAATCCGCTGTTCCGCAAGCCGATCACCGAAGCTGAATATCAGGCGGCCGGCCACGTCGTGGTGGAGCTTTCGAATACCCCCGCTTTCGTCGAGCAGTTCGTGCGGGCGCGGGGGGATACGCGCAGGATCGAAGTGACCGTGACGTCGTTCACCCTGGTGCCGTGGCTGCTGCCGGGCACGCAGCGCATCGCGCTGGTGCATGCGCGGCTGGCGCGATTGTTCATGGACAAGCTGCCGCTTGCGATGGCGCCCCCGCCATTCCCGCTGCCCAAGATGCGCGAGATGATCCAGTTCAGCCGTGCCCGCGCCGCCGACCGCGGGCTGCTGTGGCTGCGGGAGGGGTTGCGACGGCATGCCGGAAGCTAGCGGAAGCGGGCCTGAAGCAGGCCGGCGGCCCCCGATAGATTGCCTTGCTTGCCGCAGAGGGGGAGCCACCCCTATTTAGGGGCCATGCATGTTCCCCAGAATAGCCTGGCGCTGATCGGCAACACCCCGCTCGTGCGCCTGAAGGGCCCCAGCGCCGAAACCGGCTGCGACATTTTCGCCAAATGCGAGTTCGCCAATCCCGGCGCTTCGGTGAAGGACCGGGCGGCGCTGTTCATCGTCGAGGACGCCGAAGCGCGCGGGCTGCTGGCGCCGGGTGGAACGATCGTGGAGGGCACCGCGGGCAACACCGGAATCGGGCTGGCGCTCGTCGCCAATGCCAAGGGTTATCGCACGATTATCGTGATGCCGGAGACGCAGTCGCGCGAGAAAATGGATACGCTGCGCGCGCTGGGTGCCGAACTGGTGCTGGTGCCGGCGGCGCCCTATTCGAACCCCGGTCATTTCGTGCACACCAGCCGAAGGATCGCGGAGGAAACGCCCAATGCGATCTGGGCGAACCAGTTCGACAATACCGCCAACCGCAAGGCACATATCCATGGCACGGCCGAGGAGATCTGGACGCAGATGGACGGCCGCATCGATGGCTTCACCTGCGCGGCGGGCACGGGCGGGACGATCGCCGGCGTTGGGCTGGGGCTGAAGGCCAAAGACGAGAAGGTAACCATCGCGCTCAGCGATCCGCACGGCGCCGCGCTTTACCATTATTATGCCTGTGGCGAACTGCGCGCCGAGGGGTCGTCGGTCGCCGAGGGGATCGGGCAAGGTCGGATCACCGGCAACCTGGAAGGCGCGCCGATCGACACGCAGTTCCGGATTTCCGACGCGGAGGGGATGCACTGGGTACGTCGGCTGCTGGCGGAAGAGGGGCTTTGCCTGGGCCTGTCTTCCGGCATCAACGTGGCGGGCGCGGTGCGCCTGGCGCAGGCGCTGGGGCCAGGCAAGCGGATCGCCACCATTCTGTGCGACACCGGCTTCCGTTATCTTTCGACCCTCTACAATCCGGAGTGGCTGGCGGCAAAGGGACTGGCGGTGCCTTCGGAGCTGACCCGAGACTGAGGCGCTGCTCGACAAGCGCGCGCTTGTGCGTTACTTTTATGCCACAGTCATGAAAATCGGACCCCAACAAGACCCTAGCCAGGCCATGCAGCGCGTGCGCGTTGGCATGACGGGTCTTGCTGCCGTGATCCTGCTGATCGCGGCGGTGAGTGCGATCTATTCCTCGGCCAATCGCGAGGCGCCGGTGAGCGCTGCCGGGGCATCGAACGCGGCGGTCGTCGCCAACCTGACCGGCAGCGACAATGTCGCCGCCGAGAAGGGGCGCGACGAGCCGCTGGCCGAGCTGGGCGTGGCGCCCGGCACCGACTCAACCGATCCCACTGCAGAGGATCTGGCGCGCGAACAGGCCCATCGCCAGGACAGCGCCGGCCGCTGATCGGGCGCGGGCGGGATTTCGCCCCATCGAAATCGCTGATCGGGGACGGCACGGGATTTCCCCCCAAATTGAGCCGCGTCCGTCTCCCGTTTTGCGCCCTGCGTGAGTCGCGGCGCCTGCGGCGCGGAAACTTCTGCACAAAATCAAGGATATGCGCCTTGGGCGGCTGACGGTGCGTGCGGCTAGTGCCGGCGGGAGAGGCGCGGGCGGACTTTTGCGCGCCCGGAGGGCCGACACAGTGCTTTCCTGGATCAAAAAATGAACGTATCGCGTACATAATGTGAAATGAGACGATTGGAGGCGTAGAGTGGGGGGAAATCCCTTTTCATCCCCGCTGTGCCCGTTGCCTCCCGCGATGTTCTATGATTAAAAGAGCGGGCTAAAAGGGGGGCACGACCCTTTTTTCTCCTGTCGAAATTCTCTGCCGAAGCTGCGGAAACATCCGTGGTTCCGGAGGCGGGGGAGTTGTGCCTGGCTTGGGATTGGCGTGGTGGACAGGGAGCTTTTCGAAGGATTTGCGCTCCAGGCGGTCGATCAGAAAGGTCGTGTCGCCGTGCCCGCCGACCTGCGCGCTGCAGTCGAGCGCAATTCCGAAGTTCGCCAGATCGTCATCGGCCTGCATGCGAAGGATTTGTGCCTTTCCGCGCATGACACCGGCTGGTCCAAGGAAAAGTACCAGCGCATCGACAGGCTCGAACAGCAGGCGATCGATCGAGGCGAGCAGCCCGATCCTGCGGCCAAGCGTCGGGCCTTCGGCCAGGTCGAACGCGTGCCGTTCGACGATAGCGGGCGCTTCGTGCTGCCGCCCTTCTTCCGTGCCAAGGCGAAGATCGAGAAGCTGGCCTTTTTCACGGGCAGCGGCGAGACGTTCGATATCTGGTCGCCCGAGGTGCTGGCGAACGATCCCAATGCCGATCCCGCGCTGAAGGAGATCTGCGCGTTCCTCGTTCAGGCGCGGGGCTCGAAATGAGCGCGGCGCCCCATATTCCCGTGCTGCTGGAGGAAGTGATCGACGGGCTCGCCATCGTGTCCGGCGAGCGCCATGTCGACGCAACCTTTGGTGCGGGCGGCTATACGCGTTCGATGCTTGGCAAGGGCGCAGCCGTGGCGGCGTTCGATCGCGATCCCACCGCGATCGCCGGCGGCGCTGCGCTGGTGACGGAGGCGGAGGGGCGGCTGGAGCTGATCCACGCCCCGTTCAGCCGGATGGAGCAGGAACTGGCCGCGCGCGAGCTGCTGCCGGTGGACGGCGTGACGATGGATATCGGCGTTTCGTCGATGCAGATCGACCAGGCCGATCGTGGCTTTTCATTCCAGCAGGACGGCCCGCTCGACATGCGGATGGCGGCGGACGGCATGTCCGCGGCGGACTGGTTGAACGCGGCCGACGAGGCGGAGATCGCCGACATTTTGTTCCATTACGGCGAGGAGCCGCGCGCCCGCCGCGTTGCCAAAGCGATCGTCGCGGCGCGGCCGCTGACCCGGACCAGCGAACTTGCCGCAGTGGTGCGCAAGGCGCTCGGCTATCGGCCGCACGACAAGAAGGATCCGGCGACGAGGACCTTTCAGGCCGTGCGGATCCACGTCAATCGCGAGCTGGACGAACTGGCCGAGGCGCTGGCCGCGGCGGAGCGCGTTCTGAAGCCCGGCGGGCGGCTGGCGGTGGTGACGTTCCACAGCCTGGAAGACCGGCTGGTCAAGCGCTTCCTGCGGGAGCGCAGCGGCAGCGAGCCTGCCGGTTCGCGCCACCGCCCGGCGATCGGCCCGCGGTCGCAACCAACCTTTGAACCGCCCGCGAAGGCCGTGCGCCCGAGCGAGCAGGAAGTGGAGCGTAATCCACGCGCCCGATCGGCCACGTTGCGCGTCGCGCGGCGGACCGGGGCGGCGCCGTGGTCGAGTGAAGGAGCAGCGTGATGGCAATGCATGGCTTTCGGGGGCTTGGCTGGTTGCTGTGTAGCGTTATCGTTGCGCCGACCTGCTATATGGTGACGTCGCACGGCGCGGCCGAGCGTGCGCGCCTGCGCGGCGTGGAGGCGGCGATCGTCGCCGCGCACAAGGAGATTCGCGGGCTGGAGACGGAGTTTGAAACGCGGGCGAACCTGGCGCAGATCGAACGCTGGAACGGCGACGTGCTGGCGATGAACGCGCCGGCGCCGCAGCAATATCTGGCGAGCGCGACCGGCCTTGCCGCCCTCGATCAGCCCAGCGTGCAGCCTGCGACGGTGCCGGCGGAAACGCCGCGCGTTGAAACGGCGGCGCTGATCATCCCGACCGGCATGCGCCCGATCCAGCCGGTCGCGGCGAAAGCCGTGCCGGCGTCCGCACCGGCAGCGGCATCCGGCCAGCCGAACGGAGTGGTACGCGTCGCCCGGCAGGAAGCTGCGCGCCCCGATGGCGAACTCAACCGCCTGATGCAAAAGGTTGATCGTTCTAAGCTGGCGATGGCGGATCGCCCGCTGCTCAGCGCTTCGACGATGAACGATCTGCGGCGAGTTGCCCAGCGCGAGCAATTGGCGTTGCATTGATCGTCGTCGTGGCTCCTCCGGCGCGCGCGCGCACCCCAGGCGGCGAGCGACCGGCGCTCGTCGCGGTGGCGCAACTGCGCCTGATGATCCTGTCGATCCTGTTCTGCGCAGGCATTCTGGCGATCGTCGGCAAGCTGAGCCTGCTGGCGATCTCGTCCGAACCCGCAACGGCGCGCGACCTGGCGAGCGCGCTGGTGCCGGCGCGTGCCGACATCGTCGATCGCAACGGCACGCCGCTGGCGCGCAGCATCGAAGCCTGGATGATCGCGATCCACCCCAACCGGGTGATCAGCGACAAGGTGGTGCTGGCGCAGAAGCTGGCCGAGTTGATGCCCGAGCGTTCGGCGAGCGACTATCTGGCGGTGCTCAACACCGGCAGCAGCTTCGCCTTTCTGAAGCGGCGCGCGCTGCCGGAACTGGTGAACGCGCTCAATGCGCTAGGCGAGCCGGCGATCGAGTTCACGCCGGAAAAGGATCGGTTGTACCCGCAGTCCGAAATGGCCGCGCATGTGCTCGGGTACCTCGACGACGAGGGGCATGGCGTCACCGGCATGGAAAAGGTGCTGGACGCGCGGCTGCGCGATCCGGCGCAGCGTGGGCAGCCGGTGATGCTGTCGCTCGACGCACGGGTGCAGGCCGCGCTGGAAAGCGAATTGGGCCGCGCGATGACGGACCTGCAGGCGCGCGGCGCGGCTGGCGTGGTGCTGGACGTGCATACCGGCGAAGTGGTGGCCATGACGTCGCTGCCCAGCTTCAATCCCAACGCGCTGGGTGGGCCGCCGCCGCGCAACAACGTGACGCAGAGCGTGTACGAGCTCGGCTCGACCTTCAAGCCGATCGCGGTCGCGGCTGCGATCGATTCGGGTACGATCACCTCGATGGCGCGGCGCTTCGATGCGACGGCGCCGATGAAGGTCGGCCGCTTCACCATTCATGACGATCCGGGCGACGAGCAATTCCGCTGGCTCAACATCCCGGAGACGCTGATCTATTCTTCGAACATCGCCACCGCGCGCATTGCCGACGAACTGGGCGCGGAGAAGATGCAGGACATGTTTCGCCGCCTGGGCTTCGACCAGCGGCCGAGCATCGAGATCGGCGCAACCCGGCCGCTCTGGCCGGCGAACTGGGGACGGATCACCGTGATGACGACCGCTTATGGCCATGGCATCGCGGTGACGCCGCTGCACCTCGCCACCGCCTATGCGACGCTGGTGAACGGCGGTATCTGGCGCCCGGCGACGCTGATGAAGGTGGATGCCGCGCATCCGCCCGAGAGCCGGCGGGTGCTGCAGGAAGCTACCAGCGCACGGATGCGTCAGCTGCTGCGGCTGATCGTGTTAAAGGGCACGGGCCGCAAGGGCGAGGCGCCGGGCTATCGCGTCGCCGGCAAGACCGGGACGGCGGAGGCCGCCAGCGAGGGTGGCTATGACAAGCATCGCAACGTCTCCACCTTCGCGGCGGCTTTCCCGATCGACGCGCCGCGCTATGTGGTGGTGGCGATGCTGGACTCGCCCAAAGCTAATGCCACCACGCCGCGAACGACGGCCGCCTGGACGGTGGCGCCGGTCGTCTCGCGCCTGATTGCGCGGACCGGCGGGATTCTGGGCATCGCCCCCGATGGCGGCCGCGATATCGACGAGAGCGACTTGCTGCCGCTGGTAGAAAAGTCCCCCGAGCCGGGAGCGGGAACCGAATGAAACTGGGTATGCTGACAGGCGGCGACGAACCCGCAATCGTAACGGGTTTCGCCATCGATCATCGCAAGGTGGCGCCAGGCACGATCTTCGGCGCGTTCGAAGGCGCGCGGGTGAACGGCGAAGACTTTATCCCCGCAGCAGTGCAGGCGGGGGCAATCGCCGTCGTCGCGCGGCCCGAGGCGGTGGTGGAGGGGGCGATCCACATCGCGGACGCCAATCCGCGGGCCCGCTTCGCCAGTCTGGCGGCGCCGTTCTTCGCGCCCTTCCCCACAACGGCGGCGGCGGTGACCGGCACCAACGGCAAGACCTCCACGGTCGAGATGACGCGCCAGTTGTGGCGCATGGCGGGCTTCCACGCCGCTTCGATCGGCACGCTTGGGGTCACGACGGCCGACGAGCGCGTATCGACCGGGCTGACCACGCCGGACATCGTTACCTTTCTGTCGAATGTTGCGGGGCTTGCACGTGAGGGCGTGACGCACGTCGCATTCGAGGCATCGTCGCACGGCCTTTCGCAATATCGTATCGAAGGCCTGCCGGTGCGCGCGGCGGCGTTCACCAACCTCAGCCGCGATCACCTGGACTATCACGGCGACATGGCGACCTATTTTACCGCCAAGATGCGCCTGTTCGCCGAGGTGCTGGCGCCCGATGGAACCGCCGTGGTGTGGGCCGACGATCCGCACGCGCCGCAGGTGGAAGACCTGGCTCGGATGCGCGGCAATCGCCTGATTACCGTCGGCGAGCACGGCAAGACGCTGCGGCTGCTCTCGCGGGCGCCGTCGCTGCTCGGGCAGACGCTGGAGGTCGAGGCGGAGGGCCGGACGCATAGCGTGCGCCTGCCGCTGATCGGCGCCTATCAGGCGGCCAACGCATTGACCGCGGCCGGGCTGGTGATCGCCACCGGCGGCGACGTGACAGAGACGCTGGCCAATTGCGCGCGGCTGCAGCCGGTGCGTGGTAGGCTGGAGCGAGCGGCGATCACCGCCGTGGGCGCGCCGGTATATGTCGATTACGCGCATACGCCCGATGCGCTAGAAGCGGCGATGGAGGCCCTGAAGCCGCATACCGACGGCCGGCTGATCCTGGTGTTCGGCGCGGGCGGCGATCGCGATCCCGGGAAGCGCGAGCTGATGGGGCAGGTAGCCGCGGCAGGTGCTGATGTGGCGATCGTGACCGACGACAATCCGCGCACCGAGAACCCGGACGAGATCCGCCGTGCGATCCTGAAGGGCGCGCCGGATGCCGCCGAGATCGGCGACCGGCGCGAAGCGATTGCGGCGGCGATCCGGATGGCGGAAGCAAACGATATCGTATTGGTCACCGGCAAGGGACATGAACAGGGGCAGATCGTGGGCGAGCTGGTGCTGCCGTTCGACGATGTCGCGGTTGCGCGGGAGTGCGCGGCGTGAAGAAGCTTCCGGCCAAGTTCCGCTCCCGCTTGCCGGGGCTAGGGGAGGGATGACCGTGGCGTGTGTCCTGCACTCTCAATTCGAGCCCCTCCTCCGACCCCTGCTGCAAGCGGGAGGGGAGCGATGAACCGTGCGCTCTGGACCTCCGAGGAAATCGCCGCCGCCACGCAGGGCTCTGCGTCGGCGGACTTTACGGTTTCCGGCGTCGCGTTCGACTCCCGTGAGGTTGGCCCGGGCGACCTGTTCCTCGCGCTCAAGGGCGAGAGCACCGACGGGCATCGCTTCCTTAACCAGGCTTTTGCGCAGGGAGCGGCCGGTGCGGTGGTCTGCGACCCGACCGATCACCCCAGCGTTCGCGTCGCCGATACGACCCATGCGCTGAACGCACTCGGCGCGGCGTCGCGCGCGCGGTCGACTGCCAAGATCATCGGGGTGACCGGATCGGTCGGCAAGACGGGTACCAAGGAAGCGCTGTTCGCCGCGCTGGACCGGATCGATCCCGGCTGCGCGCACCGATCGGTGAAAAGCTACAACAACCATACCGGCGTGCCGCTCAGCCTGGCGCGGATGCCGCGCGATGCCCGCTACGGTGTGTTCGAAATGGGCATGAACCATGCCGGCGAACTCGCACAGCTCACTCGGCTGGTGCGGCCGCATGTCGCGATCGTCACCGCGATCGCGCCCGCGCATCTCGGCTTTTTCGATAGCGTCGAGGGCATTGCCGATGCCAAGGGCGAAATCTTCCAGGGGCTGGAACGGGGCGGCACTGCGATCGTGCCGTTCGATAGCCCGCACCGCCATCGGCTGCGCGCTGCGGCGGAGCCCTATGCCACGCGCATCGTCACGTTCGGGCTTGGCGAAGGCGCGGACGTGCGCGCCGTGGAGACGATGCGGACGCGCGGCGGCGGCACCTTCGTGATGGCGCGGCTCGGCGATCGGGAGCTCAGCTTCACCCTGTCGCAGCCGGGCGACCATTGGGTTTCCAATGCCATGGCGATCCTGGCGGCGGTGGACGCCGTGGGCGGCGATCTCGAAGTCGCCGGGCTGGCGATGGCCGAGCTGGGCGGATTGGCCGGACGCGGTGCGCGGCTGGCGGTGCCCATGGGCGAGGGCAGCGCGCTGGTCATCGACGAAAGCTACAACGCCAATCCCGGCTCGATGCGCGCCACGCTCGCCGTTCTGGCGCAGGAGCCCGGGCGCAAGCTGGCGGTGCTCGGCGAAATGCGTGAACTGGGCGTCTATTCCGATGCGCTGCACGCTGAACTGGCCGATCCGATCGTGGCGGCTGGGGTGAGCCGTGCCATTTTGGTGGGCGAAGCGATGGCGCCGCTGGCCGCTGCGCTTGAGGGCCGCATCGATTTCGTTCATGTGGCCGATGCTGCGGCTGCGAAGGTGCAGCTCGAATCCACGCTCCGCGCGGGCGATGCGGTTCTCATCAAAGGGTCGAACGGCGTGCGGCTCGCGAGCCTGGTCGCGGCGCTGGCGGAAAGGCAATCATGCTCTATCTGATCGCGGAGCAGCTGGGCTTCCCCGGCGTGCTCAATCTCTTCCGCTATCTCTCGTTCCGCACCGGCGGGGCGGTGGCGACTGCGCTGCTGATCGGCCTGCTGATCGGCCCGAAGTTCATCGGCTGGCTGCGGCTGCGCCAGGGCAAAGGCCAGCCGATCCGCACCGACGGGCCGCAGAGCCACCTCGCCAAGCGCGGCACGCCGACGATGGGCGGGCTGATGATCCTGACCAGCCTGACACTCGCGCTGCTGATCTGGATGGACCTGCGCAACGCCTATGTCTGGGCGTGCATGTTCGTGACGCTCGGCTTCGGCATGATCGGCTTCCTCGACGATTACGACAAGGTTCGGAAGCAGAAGACCGCGGGCGTCTCCGGCAAGGTGCGGCTGATCGGCGAGTTCCTTATCGCCGGCGTCGCCAGCGCGATCATCATTTTCGCCGAGGGTAATACGCAGCTCTACGTGCCCTTCCTCAGCTGGGTGCACCCGGATCTCGGCTATTTCTACATCGCCTTCGCGGCGTTCACGATCGTTGCGTTCGGCAATGCGGTGAACCTCACCGACGGTCTCGACGGCCTCGCGACGATGCCGGTGGTGATCGCTGCGATGGCGTTCATGCTGATCGCTTATCTCGCGGGCAACAAGATCTACGCGACCTACCTCGGTATTCCGCACGTGCCGGGCGCGGGTGATCTCGCCATCTTCTGTGGCGCGATGATCGGGGCGGGGCTTGCGTTTCTTTGGTTCAATGCGCCCCCGGCCGCCGTGTTCATGGGCGATACCGGCAGCCTGGCGCTGGGCGGGGCGATCGGCACGATTGCCGTCACGACGCACCATGAGCTGGTGCTCGGCATCATCGGTGGCCTGTTCGTGATGGAGGCGCTGAGCGTCATCATCCAGGTGTTCTTCTTCAAGCGCACCGGCAAGCGCGTGTTCCGCATGGCGCCGATCCACCACCATTTCGAGCAGCTCGGCTGGTCGGAGCCGACGGTGGTGATCCGCTTCTGGATCATTGCCTTCGTACTCGCGCTGGCCGGCCTCGCGACGCTCAAGCTGCGGTGATCGCCAGCCCCGCCTGGCGCGGCAAACGCTTCGCGGTGCTCGGGCTTGCGCGCTCGGGCGCGGCGACCGTGCGCGCGCTGGTGGCCAGCGGGGCGGGGGTGCTGGCGTGGGATTCGAATGCAGCGGCGCGGGAGGCTCTCGCCGACGCAGTTCAAGAGATGTCCATCGAATTGGACGCTGTCTCGCTTGAATTCGCCGATCCGCTGGACGCTGATCTCACCGGCTATGCGGGCATGGTCGTCTCCCCGGGCGTGCCGCTCAACCGGCATCCGATCGCGGCCCACGCCCGCGCCGCCGGCGTTCCGCTGATCGGTGACATCGAGCTGTTCGCGCAGGCACGCGCGGACCTGCCGGCGCACCGCGTGGTCGGCATCACCGGCACCAACGGCAAGTCGACCACCACGGCGCTGATCCACCACATCATCGAGGCCTCCGGTATTCCGACGCGGCTGGGCGGCAATATCGGCCTGCCGATCCTGGGGCAGGAGGCGCTGCCGCAGGGTGGCGTCTACGTACTCGAACTGTCGAGCTACCAGATCGACCTGACCCACAGCCTCGACTGTGACGTCGCGGTGCTGCTCAACATCACACCCGACCATCTCGACCGCTATGATGGCTTCGAGGGCTATGCCGCGTCCAAGGGCCGGCTGTTCGGCATGCAGAGCAAGGGCCACGCCGCAATCATCGGCATCGGCGATGCGGCCTCGGCGGCCATTGCCCGGCAGGTGGCGCTCTCCGGTCGCAGCGAGGATGTGACGAAGATCGCCCCCGGCGTGTGCATGGACCAGTCGCGCTGGCCGGCGCTGCAGGGCCCGCACAACGCCCAGAACGCGCTCGCCGCCATCGCCGCCTGCGAGGCGCTCGGCATCGACCGCGCCGCGATCGACAAGGGACTGGAGAGCTTCCCCGGCCTGCCGCACCGCATGGAGCGGATCGTGACCCGGGGCGGCGTGCTGTTCGTCAACGATAGCAAGGCGACCAACCCGGAATCGACCGCGCCCGCGCTCGCGGCATACCCGCGCATCCACTGGATCCTGGGCGGTGTCGCCAAGACCGACAGCCTGGAGGCGTGCCGCCCCGGCTTCGGCCATGTCGTGCATGCCTATACCATCGGCGAGGCCGGGCCCCTGTTCGCCCGGCTGCTTGAAGGCGAGATGCCCGTCGAGCAGTCCGGCACGCTGGAAGCCGCCGTTCGCGCCGCCGCCGCCAAGGCCCAGCCGGGCGAGGCGGTGCTGCTGTCGCCGGCCTGCGCCTCGTTCGATCAGTTCCGCGACTTCGAGGCGCGGGGGGATGCCTTCCGTGCCGCGGTGGAGGCGCTCGGGTGAGCCGCCGGGCCGAGGGCGCGGGCGAGACGAGGGGCGGCCTTCCGCGACTTTCCGATCAGTTGAGCCGCGCGAGCCGATCGCGCGCGGGCATGTGGTTCTGGGAAGTGGACCATGTGCTGATGTTGCTGGCGGTGCTGCTGATCGCGATCGGACTGGTCGCCGTCGCCGCCGCCTCGCCGGCAACGGCCCGGCGCTATTCGGATGCCTCGCACATCGTGCCGCCAATGTATTATTTCTGGCGGCAGCTGATGTGGGTGTGCGTATCGCTGCCCGTGCTGATCGTCGTATCGATGCTGCCCACCACGGTGGCGCGCCGGCTGTCCGTTGCGGGCGCGGTGGTGTTTTTGGGCATGATGGCGCTGCTGCCGGTAATCGGGCATGAGGTGAACGGCGCCAAGCGCTGGATAAGCCTGGGCATTTCCGATCTGCAGCCGTCCGAATTCCTGAAGCCGATGTTCATTGTCACCATCGCCTGGATCCTGTCCTTCCGGGCCAAGGATCCTGAACTGCCGGTGATGATCGTCACCGGCGCGCTGACCGCGCTGATCGGCGGCCTGCTGATGCTCCAGCCGGATTTCGGGCAGACGATCGTGTTCGGGCTGGTCTGGGTGATCCTGCTGATGATCGCGGGCATTTCGCCCGCCGCGATCGCAGGGCTGGGCGGGGTGGCGCTTGCGGGCGTGGTCGCCGCCTATCTGTTCTACGGCACCGCACGCACCCGGATCGACAATTTCCTGTTTCCGACCAAGGAAGCGGCATTGGCCGATCGCTACCAGGTGGAAATGGCGCATGATACGCTGAGCGCCGGCGGCCTGTTCGGCGCTGGACCGGGCAGCGGCCAGATCAAGTTTCGCCTGCCCGAGGCGCACACCGACTATATCTTCGCGGTGATCGGCGAGGAATTCGGGCTGATCGCGTGCGCGGTGATCGCTGTGCTGTATCTTTCGATCGTGATCCGCGTGCTGACCAAGCTGCTGGACGAGGAGGATCCGTTCCGGATGCTGGCGGCGGCCGGCCTGGCGACGCAATTCGGTCTGCAGGCGCTGATCAACATGGCGGTGAACACCGGGCTTGCGCCGTCCAAGGGCATGACGCTGCCGTTCATCAGCTATGGCGGATCGTCGATGATCGCGCTTTCGATCGGCTACGGCCTGCTGCTCGCTTTCACCCGACGAAACCCGTATCTGAAGCGCTCGCCCTACACCGCGCGCTGGAGCAAGCCATGACCGATCGCCGCAGTTACGTTCTTGCCGCCGGGGGCACCGGGGGGCACATGGTGCCGGCCGCCGCGCTGGGCGTGGAGCTGGCGCGGCGCGGCCACCACGTCGCGCTGGTAAGCGACGAGCGCGGCGTGCGCTTCCCCGGCCTGTTCGAAGGGGTGGAAACGCACGTACTGCCCGCAGGACGGCTGGGCGGCGGCCCAATCGGCGCGCTCAAGGCGGCGCGGCAGATGTGGGCGGGCCGGGCGATGGCAAGGCGCTTGTACAGGCAGATCCGGCCGGCGGCCGTAATCGGCTTTGGCGGCTACCCCGCGTTTCCGGCGCTGATGGCCGCCTTTGGTGCCGGCATCCCGACGGTGATTCACGAGCAAAATGCCGTGCTGGGCCGGGTGAACCGGCTGGTGGCGGGCCGCGTCAAGGCGATCGCCACCTCGTACGAAACCGTCGAGCGGATGAAGCCGGGATGGCTGGCCAAGACCTTCCTGACCGGCAACCCGGTGCGCGAGGCGGTGCTGGACCTGCGCAGTCGCCCCTATCCGATGCTGGAGGAAGAGGGCCTGTTCCGGGTGCTGGTGACTGGCGGCAGCCAAGGCGCGTCGATCCTCAGCCAGGTGGTGCCCGATGGGCTGGCGCTGTTGCCGGTGCATTTCCGCCGGCGGCTGCAGGTGACGCACCAGGCGCGCATCGAGGACATCGAGATGGTCCGCGCCAAGTATCAGGACCACGAGATTCCGGCCGAAGTGGCGACCTATCTGCCCGACATGCCCGAGCGGCTCGCCTGGGCGCATCTTGTGATCGCGCGGGCAGGAGCCTCGACGATCGCCGAACTGACTGCCGCCGGGCGGCCGGCGATCCTGGTGCCGCTGCCCAGCGCGACCGACGATCACCAGACGGTGAATGCCCGAGAGATCACCGAAGCCGGCGGCGCACGGACGATTGCCCAACGCAGCTTCACCGCGCAGGAACTGGCCAAGCAGATGCAGAAGCTGGGGCTGGACACCAAGGCGCTGGAGAATGCGGCGGCGCGGGCGCGCGGCTGCGGCCGGCCGGATGCGGTGCGCGACCTGGCGGACCTTGTGGAGTCGATCCACGCACCGCGAGCCCCGGTGGGGAAGGTGCAGAAAGCCAATAAGAACGGAAGGCCAGCTTACGCATGAAGGGCGTCGCGACCGATATCGGTACCATTCACTTCGTCGGCATCGGCGGCATCGGCATGTCCGGTATCGCCGAAGTGATGCACAACCTTGGCTATAAGGTGCAGGGATCCGACGTCGCTGACAGCTATGTCGTGCAGGGGCTGCGGGATCGCGGCATCGGCGTTACGATCGGCCATGCCGCCGAAAATCTCGGCGATGCGGCGGTGGTGGTGGTCTCCACCGCGATCGTCCGCACCAATCCGGAAGTGGAAGCCGCCTACCAGCGCCGCATTCCCGTGGTGCGCCGCGCCGAGATGCTTGCCGAGCTGATGCGGCTGAAGTCCACCGTGGCGGTGGCGGGCACTCACGGCAAGACCACGACGACCTCGATGGTCGCCGCGCTGCTCGATGCCGGTGGTGTCGATCCGACGGTGATCAACGGCGGCATCATCAACCAGTACGGCTCGAACGCCCGGCTCGGCGACAGCGAATGGATGGTGGTGGAGGCCGACGAAAGCGACGGCAGCTTCCTTCGGCTGGACGGCACGATCGCCGTCGTCACTAATATCGATCCCGAGCATCTCGATCATTATGGCTCGTTCGAGAAGGTGAAGGCCGCGTTTGTGGAGTTCGTCGAGAACGTACCCTTCTATGGTGCGGCATTGCTCTGCCTCGATCATCCGGAAGTGCAGGCGCTGATCCCGCGGGTGCGCGACCGGCGGATCGTCACCTATGGCTTTGCCGCGAGCGCCGATGTGCGCGGGGTGAATGTGACGCCGCATGGCGGTGGCAACCGCTTCGAGGCGATCATCCGCAACCGCGACGGTACGACCCGCTCGATCGAGAATATCGAGCTGCCCATGCCGGGCCGCCACAACGTCCAGAACGCGCTGGCCGCGATCGGCGTGGCGCTGGAACTCGGCATTCCGGACGCGACGATCCAGCAGGGCTTCGCCAAGTTCGGCGGGGTCAAGCGGCGCTTCACCAAGGTGGGCGAAGTCGCGGGGGCGACGATCATCGACGACTATGGTCACCACCCGGTGGAAATCCGCGCGGTGTTGGCCGCGGCGCGCGAAAGCGTGCGCGGCCGGGTGATCGCCGTGGTGCAACCGCACCGTTACTCGCGGTTGGGCAATCTGATGGACGACTTCGCCCAGTCGTTCAACGATGCCGACATGGTCTATGTCGCGCCGGTCTATCCGGCGGGCGAGGCGCCGATCGAGGGCGTCCATGCGGATGCGCTGGTCGAGAACGTCTCCCGGCGAGGTCACCGGGCGGTGGCGGCGACTACCGATGCGGCGGCGCTGGCAGGCTCGCTCGCGGGCGTGCTGCGTGAGGGCGACATGGTGGTGTGCCTTGGGGCGGGCGACATCACCAAATGGGCGGCCGGTCTCGCACCTGCGATCGCGGCTGCGCGGGGGGATACGTGAGCAAGGCGGCGGATCTTCTTCTTAAGCCCCTCCCTTCCAGGGGAGGGGTTGGGGTGGGGGACTCCGCCACGCGCGGAGGACTCGCCTCTCTGTCCTGCCCCACCCCCAACCCCGCATCAGGTGAGCAGCGCCCCGCGCTGTTCAGGCGCTGCCGGGGGCAGCGCCGACCTGATGCGCCTGAAGGGGAGGGGCTTTGATGTCGAACTTGCCCCAGCCGCGCGGCAAGCTCACGCCCAACGCGCCGCTTGCCCCGCTCGTGTGGTTCAAGAGCGGCGGTGCGGCGGAATGGCTGTTCGAGCCCGCCGATGCCGACGACCTTGCCGCGTTTCTGGCCGCGCTTGATCCCGCCACCCCGGTGATGGGCCTCGGCCTCGGCTCGAACATGATCGTGCGCGACGGCGGCGTGCCGGGCGTGGTGATCCGTCTGGGCAAGGCCTTCGCGACGGTCGAGCAGCTCGATGAGACCACCCTGCGCTGCGGTGGCGGTGCTTCGGGCATCCTCGTCTCGTCCAAGGCGCGCGACTGGGGCATCGGCGGGGTCGAGTTCCTGCGCTCGATTCCCGGTACGGTCGGCGGCTTCGTGCGGATGAACGGCGGCGCCTATGGCCGCGAGACCTGCGACATCCTGGTCGAGTGCGAGATCGTGCTCCGCTCGGGCGAGCGGCGCGTGCTGGCCAACGCCGATCTTGGCTACACCTATCGCCACAGCAGCCTGCCCGAGGGTGCGATCGTGGTCAGCGCCACCTTCCGCGGCTTCCCCAAGCCCTCGGAGGAGATCCAGGCCGAGATGGACCGCATCGCCGCCGCGCGCGAGGAATCGCAGCCGCTGCGCTCGAAAACCGGCGGCTCGACCTTCAAGAACCCGGAAGGGCACAAGGCCTGGGCGCTGGTCGACGCGGCCGGCTGCCGGGGGCTGCGGCGCGGCGACGCGCAGGTCAGCGAGAAACATTGCAACTTCCTCCTCAACCTGGGGGAAGCGACCAGCGCCGATATCGAGGCGCTGGGCGAGGACGTTCGTGCGCGCGTGAAGGCGCAGTCGGGCGTGGAACTGGAGTGGGAGATTCAGCGCGTGGGTGTTGCGGGTAAATGACGAAGAATCTCCACATCGCCGTATTGATGGGCGGCTGGTCGGCCGAGCGGGAGGTGTCGCTGATGTCGGGGGGCGGCGTCGCCGATGCGCTGGAGGGCCTCGGCCACCGCGTCACCCGGATCGACCTGGACCGCGACGTCGCCGCCAAGCTCGCCGAGGCGAAGCCGGACGTGGTGTTCAACGCGCTCCACGGCACCCCGGGCGAGGACGGCAGCGTGCAGGGGATGCTCGACCTGATGGGCATCCGCTATACCCATTCGGGCATGGTCACCTCGGTGATCGCGATCGACAAGCAGCTGACCAAGCAGGCGCTGGTGCCGCACGGCATCCCGATGCCCGGCGGGCGGATGGTGTCGCGCGAGGAGCTGTACCGGCAGGATCCGCTGCCGCGCCCCTATGTGCTCAAGCCGGTCAACGAAGGTTCGTCGGTGGGCGTGGCGATCGTCACCGCCGAGAGCAATGTCGGCAATCCGATCAGCCCGCAAGCGCGCGGCCCCTGGCAGGAGTTCGACGCACTGCTCGCCGAGCCGTTCATCCGCGGGCGCGAGCTGACCACCGCGGTGCTGGGCGACCAGGCGCTGGGCGTGACCGAACTGAAGCCTAAGAGCGGTTTCTACGACTATGAATCCAAATACACCGACGGCCTCACCGAACACGTCTTCCCGGCGCAGATCCCGGACGATGTGGCGGAAGCGTGCAAGCGGATCGCGCTCGACGCGCACCGGCTGCTCGGCTGCAAGGGCGCCTCGCGCGCCGATTTCCGCTGGGACGATACGCAGGGCGTCGACGGGCTGTTCCTGCTCGAGGTCAACACCCAGCCCGGCATGACTCCGCTCAGCCTGGTGCCCGAACAGGCGCGCCATCTGGGCATCGACTATGCTACGCTCGTGCAACGGATCGTCGAGGAGGCATTGTGAGCCGCAGGCCCGCCCAGCAACAGCGCGCGACGACGCGGCGCGGCGACAAGCCGAAGCCGCGCGGCACCGCCGCGCGACGGCCGCAGCGGGCGAGCATTGTCGATCAGGCGATTTCCGGCCTGCCGATCAGCCCCGATACGCTCCACAAGATCGTTACCTGGAGCATCGTAAGCGCGGTCGGCGCGGTGGTGCTGACGGTCGGCATCCTGGCGGGCGTGCCGCAGATGATCGGCGTCGGCATCGCCCAGGCGGTGGGTGATGCCGGTTTGCGTGTCGACGAGATCCAGATCGACGGGCTGAAGCGGATGGATCGCGCGACCGTGTACGAGCAGGTGCTCGATCAGGATTCGCGGGCAATGCCGCTGGTGAATCTGGAGGATGTGCGGCAGCGGCTGCTGCAATTCCCTTGGGTCAAGGATGCCCGTGTGTCGCGGCGGCTGCCCCACACGCTTCACATCTATATCGAGGAGCGTGTGCCTGCCGCGATCTGGCAGAATCACGGGCGGCTGATGCTGGTCGATCCGGAAGGCGTGCCGCTGGAGCCGGTGTCCGCCGAAGCGATGCCCGATCTGCCGCTGCTGATCGGTGACGGCGCCAATGTGCAGGAAGCGGCGCGCAAGCGTCTGCTCGATGGGCAACCCGGCTTGAAGCCGCTGGTCAAGGCGACGAGTTGGGTCGGCAATCGCAGGTGGGACCTGTTCTTCACCTCCGGTGAGAAGCTGCAGCTTCCCGAAGGCGATGCGGCCGCAGCGGCTGCGCTGAAGAAGTTCGTGGCGATCGATGCGCAGCAGCGGCTGCTCGGCCGCGGCTATCTGGGATTTGACATGCGCGACGACAGCAAGTTGGTTGTCCGGCGCCAGGGGGTGGTCGAACCGCCGCAGCCGGCACCGGCCGCGCCGGCATCGCCGCCGCCGGCGACGGCACCCGTAGCGGCGGGCGCGGTGCAGGGGGAAGGCTGATGGCGAAAGTTGCACCCGAAGGGCTGATCACCGCGCTCGATGTGGGGTCATCGAAGGTTTCGGCGCTGATCGCGCAGCGGAGCGAGGACGGCAATCTGGTCGTGCTAGGCACCGGGCAGCGGGAAAGCCGGGGCGTGAAGCGCGGCTATGTTGCCGACATGCGCACCACCGAAATCGCGATCCGCGAGGCGGTGGAGCAGGCGGAACGGATCGCCGGCTTCAACATCGAGGATGTGTGGGTCAGCTTTTCGGCCGGCGGGCTGGTTTCCAGCATCGTCAAGCTGGAGGCCGACCTGGGCGGCCACCGGGTCGAGCAATCCGATATCGACGATCTGCTCCGCGCCGGGCAGGATGCGATCGACCCGCAGGGCAGGATGGTGCTGCATGCGCAACCGACCCGCTACACGGTGGACGGGCTGGGGGGTGTGAAGCGGCCGCTGGGCCTGCACGCCGATCGGCTGGGCGTCGACGTGCATGTGGTGACGACCGACGGGTCGCCGGTGCGCAACCTGGATCTGTGCGTGCGGTCCGCGCATCTCGAAGTGCGCTCGATCATCGCCGCGCCGGTGGCGACCGGGCTGGCCTGCCTTACCGAGGAGGAGCGCGAACTGGGCGTCGCGCTGGTTGAGATCGGCGCGGGGGTCACCAATGTATCGGTGTTCGCGCAGGGCGTGCTCGCCGGGCTTGCCTCGATCCCGATGGGATCGGCCGACATCACCGACGATATCGCCGCCGCGTTCGGCACCGCCCGTGCCTGGGCCGAGCGGACGAAGTGTTTCCACGGCTCGGCCAATCTCAGCCCGCGCGACAATCGCGAGATGATCGAAGTGACGCCGGCCACTGCCGAGGAAGGCAGCGAGGGCCAGCGCATCACCAAGGCGGCGCTGAACACGGTGATCCGCCAGCGGCTGGAGCGGCTGATTACCGATATTCAGAAGGAACTGAAGCGGCTCAACTTCCAGGATCCCGTTGGGCGGCAGATCGTGCTGACCGGCGGTGGCGCGGAATTGGCGGGCGTGGCCGATTACGCGCAGCAGGCGCTGGGCAATGCGGTGCGCGTGGGCAAGCCGCGCGGATTGCTGGCGATGCCCAGCGCGCATAGCGGCCCGGCCTTTTCGACGCTGGCGGGACTGGCGCAATTCGCCGCCGCGGATCCGATCGATTTGCGCGCGCTGGAGCCGGGGCGGCACCAGCTCGTCACCCGGGCAAGCCCGGGCGCTCTGTTCCAGCGGTTGATCGCAGCGTTCCGGGCGAATTATTAGGGAAATGCGTCCGGCAGGGTGTTAGGGCTAGAGTCGTCGCCTCGGTTCGTGCAGACAAGAATTTCAGGTTGCGCAGCGCGCGCGATGCGCTGCCACGGGAGACCATAGAATGAGTATCGATTTCCTTCCGCCCGACGTGGACGAACTGACGCCGAAGATCGCGGTGATCGGGGTTGGTGGCGCCGGCGGTAACGCCATCGCCAACATGATCCGCGCCGAGGTGCAGGGCGTCGAATTTCTGGTCGCCAACACCGATGCGCAGGCGCTGAAGCAGTCGGTGGCGCCCCAGCGCATCCAACTGGGCGCGAAGATCACACAAGGCCTGGGCGCGGGTTCGCGGCCCGAGATCGGCCGTGCCGCGGCCGAGGAGACGATCGAGCAGGTGCAGGCGTCGCTCGAGGGCGCACACATGTGCTTCATCGCCGCCGGCATGGGCGGCGGCACCGGCACCGGTGCGGCGCCGGTGATCGCGAAGGCGGCGCGTGACATGGGCATTCTCACCGTGGGTGTGGTGACCAAGCCGTTCGCCTTCGAAGGCAAGCGCCGCGCGCAGTCGGCCGAGGCGGGCATCGAAGAGCTGCAGAAATATGTCGATACGCTGATCGTCATCCCGAACCAGAACCTGTTCCTGATCGCCAACGCGAACACGACCTTCAAGGAAGCGTTCGAGATGGCCGACGAGGTGCTGCAGCAGGGTGTGCGCGGCATTACCGACCTGATGGTGATGCCCGGCTTGATCAACCTCGACTTCGCCGACGTCCGTTCGGTGATGCAGGAGATGGGCAAGGCGATGATGGGCACCGGCGAGGCGGACGGCGACGACCGCGCGCTGATTGCCGCCCAGAAGGCGATCGCCAACCCGCTGCTGGACGGCGTCTCGATGAACGGCGCCAAGGGCGTGATCGTATCGATCACCGGCGGCGAGGACATGCGCCTGCTCGAGGTGGACGAGGCCGCCAACCACATCCGCGAGCTGGTCGATCCCGACGCGAACATCATCTGGGGTTCGGCGTTCAACCCGGAGCTGGAAGGCCGCATCCGCGTGTCGGTGGTCGCCACCGGTATCGACGCGAATGTCGAGAACCGCCCGGCGGCACCGGCCGAGCAGCCGCGCGTCTTTTCCTTCTCCACGCCGCGTCGCACGACGGCCGAACCTGCAGCGGCGGCAACTGCTCCCGTTGCAGCTCCGGAGCCGGCACCCGCGCCGGTCGTCGAGGAAGCACCGGCGCCGGTGACGCCGGAACCCGTCGCGGCCGCGCCTGTACCGGCGCCGGAGCCTGCTGCCCCGGTGCCCCCCGCCGACGAACTGCTGCTGGGTGCGGACGCAATGGTGCCGGCACCCGCGGCCGAACCGCGCCCGGCGCCCGCACCTGCTCCCGAAGCTCCGGCCGGCCGCCGTCGCTGGCTGACCGGCGGCGACGAGGATGCCGACACGCGTCCGCGCGCGAAGACCGGCGGCACGCTGTTCGAGCGCATGGCCTCGGCTTCGCGCGGCGGCACCGGCAAGGCGGGCGAGGACGAGGACAAGGACCCGCTCGATAT
Source organism: Sphingomonas sp. HT-1 (assembly GCF_048568905.1). Lineage (GTDB taxonomy): Bacteria > Pseudomonadota > Alphaproteobacteria > Sphingomonadales > Sphingomonadaceae > Sphingomonas. Next base: position 80,331 of record NZ_CP183770.1, read on the forward strand.
CCCGCGGTTCCTGCGCAGCCAGAACAACCAGTAACAGGGCGCACGGGTGGCACGGTTCGCCGGCCACCCGTCCCGCTTGTCAGCGGCCGTTCAGCGCCGCGGCGCTAGCAGGTTGGTTGGCATGATCAGCAAAAGACATCTTGGCATCGGCGCTATCGCGTCGGCGCTCATCCTAGGTGCGTCCCCGGTGCGCGCGCAGAACGAGGTTGTGCAGCAGCACAATCCGGACGCGGACGCGCTGGCGACGCAGATGCGGGTACTTGCGGAAAATCCGCAGGACGTGGACGCGCTGCTCGCCGCCGCCCGGCTGAGCACCCGTTTGGGCGATCTTTCGGGAAGCCTGGCGCTGCTGCAGCGCGCCGAGGCGGTGGAATCGAGCAACCCGCGCATCGCCAGCACGCGCGCAGCGGTGCTGGTGCGGATGGAGCGCCCCGGCGAGGCTTTGCGGCTGTTCCAGCAGGCCGAATCGCGCGGCGTGGATCCGCGCGAATATGCTGCCGATCGCGGCTTCGCCTATGATCTGCTCGGCCAACCGCTGCTTGCCCAGCGCGATTACAAGCTGGCGCTCGCCACCCGGCGCGAGGACGAAGTGGTGCGCCGCTACGCGCTCTCGATGGGCATCAGCGGCAATCCGGACCAGGCGCAGCGGGAACTGGATGCCCTGTTGCGGGCGCAGGATCGCCCCGCCTGGCGCGCCCGCGCCTTCATCCTGGCGATGAACGGCGACGTGCAGGGTGCCGAGAAAATCGCGGCAACGATGATGCCGGGCTCGATGGGCAAGGATCTGCTGCCCTTCTTCCGCCGGTTGCAGGCATTGCCTGCTGCCGATCGCGCCTTCGCGGTGCATTTCGGCGCGCTTTCGCCCACGCCGGCGCGGCTTGCCGATGCGCGGCTTGCGCCATCGTTGCCGGCCTATGTGCCAGGCGCTGCGGCCGGGCAGGTGACGCGGGCGCAGCCGGCGCCCGTGCCCGCAGCCACGCCGGCGGCGCGGACGATTCGATCGACCGCACCGCGTATTGCGCAGGCGCAAGTGGCGCCGCCGGCGCGCGCCTTGACGCCGACGCCAACCCCTACGCCCACGCCGGCACCGGCACCGGCGCCGGCACCGGCCCCGGTGCAGCCACGGCCGGCCGCGCCGCCGCAAACAGCGAGGGTTGGCGCGGAGAGTTCGACGCTTGCGTCGATCATCGCCGGCATTTCCGTTCCCGATAGCGAGCGGGCGCTGGTCCGCCGGCCGGTGACGGTAACGCCGCCCGCGGTTGCGCGCACCGCACCGCCAGCCGTGCCCGTGGCGGCGAAGCCCAAGCCGACGCCCAAGCCGGCGGCAATGGCCGACGAGGATGCGCCGGAAAGCAAGCCTGCGCGTGGTGCCAAGCGCTCCGATCCGCGGATGACCGATGCCGAAGCAACCAAGCCCGGCAGGGGCGATGCGCGAAAGGGCAAGAAGCCCGAGCCGAAAAAACCCGATCCGGCGAAGACCGATCCCGCGCGGATCTGGGTGCAGGTGGCCAGCGGCGCAAATGAGGATACTTTGAATCGCGCGTGGAAGGGCGTGGTCGCCAAGGCGCCTGCGTTGTTCAAGGGGCGCGGCGGCTGGTGGACGCCGGTGCGCGCGACCAATCGGATCATGACGGGGCCGTTCAAGACCAATGCCGAGGCGCAGGGCTTCGTCAACAAGCTGGCGGGCGACGGCGTTTCGGCCTTTGTCGTAGCGAGCGAGGCAGGCCAGAAGGTAAGCAAGATCGCGCCTTGAGACTTCGACAAGCGCGGTTCGCTCCGCTAGGGCGCACCAGGTGAAACCCATTTCCCCCTGGGCCTGTATGCCCGGCCAGACTCGCGGTCGCCTCCATCCCGAACCGGGCGGCGGCGCGCGCGGCCCTCGCGACGCGTTCCAGCGCGACCGCGACCGCATCATCCATTCGATCAGCTTTCGTCGGCTGCGGCATAAGACCCAGGTGTTCATGGCGCCCGATGGCGACCATTTCCGCGTGCGCCTCACGCACAGCCTGGAAGTGGCGCAGATCGGCCGCGCAATTGCGCGTGCGCTGGGGCTGAACGAGGATCTGACCGAGGCGCTCTGCCTGGCGCACGATATCGGCCATCCGCCCTTTGGCCATGCCGGTGAGGATGCGCTGGAAGCGGCGCTGGCGGGCAAGGGCGGGTTTGATCACAACGGACATACGCTGCGCACGCTGACGGTGCTCGAGAAGCCGTATCCTGCGTGGGATGGCCTGAACCTCACCTGGGATACGCTGGAGGGCCTGGCCAAGCACAACGGCCCGATCCACGAACCGCAATGGGCGCTGGCGGGCACGGACACCGCCTTCCCGTTGCACCTGAACCAATGGCCCTCGCTGGAAGCGCAGGTGGCGGCGATCGCCGACGATATCGCCTATGACAATCACGATATCGACGATGGCCTGCGCGCCGGGCTGCTGACCCTCGATCAGATCATGGAAGTACCGATGATCGCGCGCGCCTGGGGTGAAGTGGAGGCGCGGTTCCCCGGCGTACGCCCGAAGCGGCTGACCGGCGAACTCATCCGTTCGCAGATCGGCGCCATGGTCAACGATTTGATGGCCGAAACACAGCGCCGCGTTGCTAACGCGGGGGTGGAGACCGTGGACGATGTTCGCGACGCCGGACAGTGCCTGGCCGGCTTCTCGCCCGAGATGCGTGATGCCGAGCGCGGGCTGAAGCGCTTCATGTACGCGAATCTCTACCACCACCCAAGCCAACTGGCTGCGGCCGACGCGGCGCGGCAGGTGGTGGCCGGGCTGTTCGCCGCCTATGCGGCCGATCCTGCGACGATGCCGGCGGAATGGCGGGATGCGCTGCCGGAGGAGGAGCCCTGGCGGAGCCGGCACATCGCCGACTTCATTGCCGGGATGACCGATCGCTACGCCATCGCGCGGTATCGCGAGCTTTGTGGGACGATCGATCTGCCCGAGGGCTTTTGAGGATGCACCGAAACTTCCCCCGTTCATGCGAGGGAAGTCCCGGTGCGATGATCAGAAGGCCGCGCTCAGCGAGAACACCACCTGGCTGCCCGCGATCGTCGAGCCATCCTTGGTGTTCGAGAAGTTGGGCTGGAGATATTGGCTCTCGGCCTTGCTGATGCTGGTGTCGACATATGCGACGCCGAGGACGACCGGGCCCAGCGCGAGGTCCGCACCGATCAACCAATCGGCATAGCTGCCGGTAGGTGCGACGCTGGTGCCGTTCGGCCCGAGGCCCGGGTTACCGTCCGAATAGCCGAGATGGGCTTTCAGCGTGACGGGGGTCTGCGGAACGGCGGTGCTGATGTCGCCCCAGAGATAGAGATTGTCTTCCTTGTCGCCCGCGCGGCTTTCCGGCGTGTTGCTCCAGTTGCCGAGCGCTTCCTGCGCCGGGGCATAGGCAACGCCCGCAAGCGCAGAGACCGGGCCGATCGAGCCGCTGAGCTTCACATAAGGCTCGGCGAAATCGGTTTTGGAAGCACCGCCCGGATACATGTACCAGGTGAGGCCGACGTCGAGCGTCGCGCCGCTGCCGAGCGGTAGCTTGTACCCGCCGACGAGATCGAGTTCCGTGTTGGAGCCGCCAAACGTTCCCCAGCCGGCAAGATTCGAGGCCCAGACCGCTGCATAGGCGCCGCTTTGGTGCGAAACGGTGAGGCCGCCCTGAATTGCCATTTCCTCATTGGACTGCGACACGCCGCGGAAGCGATAATCGGATACGAGGGCGACGCTGCCAGATACGGTAACCGGCTTAGGCGGATCGCTTTCCTGAGCGAAAGCGGGAGTGGCCAGGCCGAGCAGGGCTACGGCGGCGAGACGGGTCTTCATGGAACATTCCCTCTCGAATGCGAGTGAGGTGAAGGTTCCCGCCTGCGTAGGGCGATGGTTGGCTCTCCAGATGGGGCCTCCCTTTCGTCCTCCGGCTACATTTGCAATGCAGCATGTCCTCTTTATGTCTGGAATGTGTTAAAATATGTCCACGGCGATAAAAGGCGGCACTGGACCTGTTTTGTCACTGCCTCGAAAGCGTTTTGCAACGGCAGGCTGATAGAACAATCGGCAGGAGAGATGCTTGGTTGCTCAAGGGGTTAGGAACGGCGCAGCTGACCGTTCATACAGCCCGCCTTGTGCAACCTCCCGGTAGCAAGCCGATCGGCCGCGCCTGCCGGGCTCACCTTTAGCTATTCTGTTCCGTCCCCCCAGAACGGAAACCCCCGTGATCGCATGGCGATCACGGGGGCATTTTTCCGTAGGTTTGATGCGGCGATCAGCGCTGCGCGACCTGCACCTTTTCCGCCTTCGGGACGCGGAAGGATACGTGATTGCCAGCGGCATTGCCATCGACCCAGCCGTTGCGCACGACAAGGCGGAAGCGCTGGTTCGCGGGCTTGGCGACGCCTTCCAGGATCTGCATGTCGCCCTTGGCGGTCGACGTGTAGACATAGGTGACGCCATCGCGGGTGAAGCTGCGGCTGTCAGCGTTGTCGCCGGCGAAAGCCGGAGCGGCGGCGAACAGACTTGCGACGAGGGCGAGAGTGAAACGGGTCAAGATCTTTCTCCTTCGAGTTCGAAAAGAGCCAGATCAGCATCCTTCTTGTGTTCTTGACCGACAGATTGTTGCGGTGCAGCAGATTCGGCAATCGCAAATGCCGGGGGTCATGGTTGCAATCCGTGCAACTGTAAATTGCGGCAAACGGTTGCGGATGCGGCGAACCGTTGGCGCTGGCAAACTTCTGCGACAGTTCAGCGCCAGGATTGCCGCCATCGTCGGAGGGTACGCCGATGGCGCACAAGAGTATCGCGTTGAATCGTTTCGGGCTGGGTGGACGTCCTGGGGAAGACCCCGGCGCCGATCCGCGCGACTGGCTGGATCGGCAATTACAGTACTATACGGTTGCGCCGGCCGCGTTGGCGGGGCAGCCCGCCGGCGCCGATCTTGCCGCACGCTTTGTGGCGTATCGCGAGCAACTGCAGCGCGCGCGCAAGGCGTTACCGCCCGCTGAGTCCCGGCGGTCGAACCTGAAATCGGGAGCGGAGCCAGGTATGGTCGAGGCACCGGCGGCAGCGGCCGAGGATGATCCCGCAGCCATCCTGCGCAAGCAGTTCTCGCAGCAAACTCGCCAGATTTATAACGGTGCGGTGACGGCGCGCGCGCTGGCGGCGATCACGTCGCCCGCGCCTTTTGCCGAGCGGCTCGTGCATTTCTGGGCCAACCATTTCGCCATATCAGGCGACAAGGCGGAGGTGACCAGCCTGGCCGGCGCGTTCGAGTTCGAAGCGATCCGCCCGCACCTGATGGGCAGCTTCCGCGACATGCTGTTCGCGGTGGAGCGGCATCCGGCGATGCTGTCGTTCCTCGATCAGACACGCTCGGTGGGGGCGAACAGTCCGATCGCGGTGCGCGCCGGGAACCGGCCCAACGCTCGGCGTGCCTTCGGGCTCAACGAGAATCTGGCGCGAGAGATTCTCGAACTACACACGCTGGGGGTGCGCACTGGCTATAGCCAGAGCGACGTGACCGAGTTCGCCCGGGCGCTGACCGGATGGACGATCGCCGGCTTCGGCCGTGGGGCGGCATCGAACTATGGCGGGCCTACCGGGAGACCCGGCAATTTCCTGTTCTTCGCGCCCATGCACGAGCCGGGCACCCGCACCATCCTCGGCCGATCCTGGCCGCAAGCCGGCGAGGCGCAGGCGGCGGCGGTGCTGGACCATTTGGCCACGCATCCTGCGACGGCTACCCACATCGCGACCAAGCTCGCCCGCCACTTTGCCGGCGACACGCCGCCGCCAAAGCTGGTCGATCGGTTGCAGAGTGTTTTCGTGCAGACGGGCGGCGACCTGCCCAGCCTGTACCGTGCGCTGATCGCCGCGCCTGAATGCTGGGCGCCCGCACCTGTCAAGTTCAAGTCCCCCTGGGAATGGTCGATCTCCGCAATGCGCGCATTGGGAATGCAGCAATTGCAGCCCAACGCCGTGCCAGGGCTGATGAACCAGCTTGGACAACCGGTGTGGAAGCCAGGCTCCCCTGCGGGCTGGGACGATGTGGCGGGCGCCTGGGCGGCGCCCGATGCGGTGCTGCGGCGCGTCGAGGCGTCCGAGCGATTGGCGCAGCGCACGCGCGATCTGATCGATCCGCGTCAGCGCGCCGCCGAACTGTTTCCGCAGGCGCTGAGCCCGGCCACCGCCCAGGCCATCGCGCGGGCGGAGAGCAATAGCCAGGGGGTCGCGCTGATGCTGGTCGCGCCCGAGTTCCTGCGGAGATAGCGCCATGAACCTGAACCGCCGCACCCTGTTGTCCGCCGGCGCCACCGCGCTGCTGGTCTCCCCGCTGGGCGCGCGCATGGCCTTCGCCGCCGCCCGTACGGAACGCCGCTTCGTCTTCATCATCCAGCGCGGCGCCGCCGATGGGCTGGGGATCGTCGCGCCGGTTGGGGATCCTGTCTATGTCGGCGCGCGGGGCGAACTTGCCGCCGACTTCAGCGATGCGCCCAAGCTAGACGGCATGTTCGCGCTGCACCCGGCGATGGCGAACATGCTGGGCATGTACGAGGCCAAGCAGGCGCTGTTCGTCCATGCGGTGGCCTCGCCCTACCGCGACCGCTCGCATTTCGATGGCCAGAACGTGCTCGAGACCGGGGGTACTGCGGCCTATCAGTTGAAGGACGGCTGGATGAACCGGCTGCTCCGGCTTCTGCCGACGGAGGACAAGGCCATCGCGCTGGCGTCGACCGTACCTATGGCGCTGCGTGGACCGGTGGACGTTGCAAGCTATGCCCCGTCGTCGCTGCCCGACGCCTCGGACGACCTGCTCGCTCGGGTGAGCGCGATGTACGAGGGGGACCGCCAGCTCCACCCGCTCTGGCAGGAAGCGATGGCGACGCGGATGCTGACCGGCGACCTCGGCAGCGATGGCGGCAAGAAGGCCGCGGACACCGGCACGCTGGCCGCCAAGCTCCTCTCCGCCCCAGGCGGCGCGCGCATCGCGATGATTGAGACCGGCGGCTGGGACACCCATTCCGGCCAGCGTGGACGGCTGGGCGGGCAGCTCAAGGGCCTCGACGCGATGGTCGCGGCGCTCAAGACCGGGCTGGGGCCGCATTGGGACGATACGCTGGTGGTGGTGGCGACCGAGTTCGGCCGGACGGTGAAGGCCAACGGCACTGGCGGCACCGATCACGGCACCGGCTCGGTCGCGATGCTGCTCGGCGGCGCGGTGCAGGGCGGCCGGGTGCAGGCCGACTGGCCCGGGCTGGGCGACGCGGCGCTGTACGAGGGGCGCGACCTCAAGCCGACCACGTCGCTCGACGTGCTGATCGCGAGCGCGGTGTCGCGGCACTTCGGGCTGGCGCCGGCGCGAACGGCGAAGGCGCTGTTCCCGGCGATGGCGACGGCGGCGGGGATGGAGGGGCTGGTGCGGGGGTAAGGGTTTAGGGCTGCCTTTAGGCAGGTAATGCTCTTATCATATAGTCGCTATCGCAAAATTAAGTGAATTCCTGATCATCGCTTCGAGCACTTTTAGCTCTCTGGTAATCGCGGCTCTCAACAAGAAACTCGCACAGAGCAAACGCGGCGTTAACTGTAAGCTTGGCATGGTGACGGGCGGGGTTGAACTGACGTGCGTGGCGGTCGCTTCTTTTGTTGGCCATTTCGAAGACGCCGCTGATCAGGGACTGGAAGCCGCCTACAACGGGCTTCAGAGGATCGGCAAGTTTTGTGGGGTCTAGGTTTAAAGCTGGCTGTAAGGCCTTGTATAGCGACCTTATGTCTCCTTCAGTTTCCTTGAAATTTGTTTTTGTTTCAGTTAGGAGAAGCTTTAGAAGATGTTCTACAAGAGTGTAGGCGTTAGTTATGGCTCCAGCGTAATCGCCTGATTGTATTTTTTGGTTGGCCTTGTTTATCTGTTCTGTGATCGCTTCGTGGCTAATGGAAATCAGGCTGGTTGGCGCTAACGTGACCTGACCCAGAGGGCGGATCTCCAAGCGCGGGTTGATTCTGACCTCTTGATTTCCGTCCATCCACCCGTAGTCATCTGTTAGAATAAGCCGAAATCCGTCCCGCGTGAGATATTTATTGAATTGATATGCGACATCTTCGGCATTGAATCCATCTTCTCCAATGAAATCGAACGCGGAATGTATAACCTCCTTCATGGCCAGCGTTCCGTTGAATCTATTTAGCTTCTCTCGAACATATACAGGCCTAGCGGGGAATCCTTGTCCATAGAGGTCCTCTTCTCCAAACTGATTGAAGAAATTTACCAGTTGATAGCCGGAGCGATATGGGCTTTTTTTTGAATCGCCCGTGATGATGTCGTTAAGGCGTTCTAGCGTGTTGAATGACAAATTCATGCCTAGGCGGCTCGCCGGTAAGTTTTGTGATCGGTTTGATATACGGAGTTTGCTAACCCGCACGCAATCGCCCGTTAGTGTCTTTCCCTCGATCCATCCGTCAAACTCAGTAGGCCATCTTCATCCGTTTGGGTCCAATCCAGCCCACATCTGATTGCATGAGGGCTGCGTTCCGCAGATTGGATGGTTGCCCAGTAGCCGTCGTCGTGAGCAAGGGGTTGCTCGTCATGTCCTGGAGCTTTCATTTCCCCTTACAGGGGAGCGCCGTTCTGCAATAGGGATGACGGCGCCGCGCCACTGCGCTACAGCCGCCGCTCCCATTCCCCATTGGATTGCTCAATGACGCTTTATGCTCGTTTCGCCGCGCATCTGAACCTGGCCCTGGATGCGCTCGTCCTCGCCGGCGATCTGCCTGCGGGGCTGGAGCGACGCGCGATCACGGTCGAGCCGCCGCGCGATCCGAGCCATGGCGATCTTGCCACCAATGCCGCGATGGTGCTCGCCAAGCCCGCCGGGACCAATCCGCGCGCGCTTGCCGAAAAACTGGTCGCCGAGCTGGAGAAGCTGGACGAGGTCGCCGCCGTGTCGGTCGCCGGCCCCGGCTTCATCAACATGACGCTCCACGAGGACAGCTGGCGCGGCGAGGTCGCCGAGATCCTGCGCGCGGGGGCCGATTATGGCCGCTCGACGCTGGGCGCGGGCGTGACCGTCAACGTCGAATATGTCTCCGCCAACCCGACGGGCCCGATGCACATGGGCCATTGCCGCGGCGCGGTGGTGGGCGATGCGCTGGCGAGCCTGCTCGAATATGTCGGCCACAAGGTCATCCGCGAATATTATGTCAACGACGCGGGCGGCCAGGTCGACGTGCTCGCCCGCTCGGCGCACCTGCGCTACCGCGAGGCGCTGGGCGAAACGATCGAGATCCCCGAGGGGCTCTATCCGGGTGACTATCTGAAGCCGGTCGGCCAGCAGCTCGCCGCCGAGTTCGGCGACAAGTACGTCTCCGCGCCCGAGATCGAATGGCTGGCGCTGTTCCGCAAGACCGCGGTCGCGGCGATGCTCGTCATGATCAAGGACGATCTGGCGCTGCTCGGCATCCATCACGACCTCTTCTCGTCCGAGGCCGAGCTGCAGGCCGCCGGCAAGCCCGAACAGGCCGAGGCATGGCTGCGCGAGCGCGGGCTCGTCTATGACGGCGTGCTCGAGGCCCCCAAGGGCGAGACGCCCGAGGATTGGGAGCCGGTGGAGCTGCCGCTGTTCCGCTCGACGCAATTCGGGGATGATCAGGATCGCCCGATCAAGAAGTCGAACGGGCAATGGACCTATTTCGGCGCCGATCTCGCCTATCACTTCCAGAAGGCGCAGTCGGCCGATCAGCTGATCGACATCTGGGGCGCCGACCATGCCGGAACGGTGAAGCGGATCGTCGCCGCCGTGCAGGCGCTGACCGGCGGCAAGACCCGCTTCGACGTCAAGCTCGTCCAGATGGTGCGCCTGCTGCGCGCCGGCGAGCCGGTGAAGATGTCCAAGCGCGCGGGCAATTTCGTCACGCTGGCGGACGTGGTGCGCGAAGTGGGCAAGGACGTGGTGCGCTTCACCATGCTCACCCGCAAGGCCGATGCCCAGATGGACTTCGACTTCGCCAAGGTGCTCGAGACGTCCAAGGAAAACCCCGTCTTCTACGTGCAATACGCCCATGCGCGCGTCGCATCGGTGCATCGCCGTGCGGCCGAGGCGGGGATCAGCCTGGACGAGGCGGCGGACCTGTCGCTGCTCGACGGCCGCGAGCTGGCCGTAGCGAAGCTCGCCGCGCAGTTCCCGCGCGTGGTGGAAGCGGCGGCGAGCGCGCGCGAACCCCATCGCATCGCCTTCTATCTCTATGATCTGGCGGCGGAATTCCACGCGCTCTACAATATGGGCAACGACTCTGCCGATCGCCGTTTCCTGATGGTCGAGCAGCCCGCGCTCACCCGCGCGCGGCTGTTCCTCGGCCGCTCGATCCAGCAGGTCATCCGCAACGGCCTCGCGCTGATGGGCGTGGAGGCGGTCGAGGAGATGTAACGGCGATGAGCGGCCGGTACGAGGACAGCGAGCGGCTTCCCTGGTTGGAGACCGTGGAAGAGGCGTATGAGGAGCCGCGGCGCGGACGGGTGGTGCTGTTCGTAATGTTGGCGCTGCTCGTCGCGGGGGCGGCGGGCGCGCTGCTCTACTGGCAGCGCCATCAATCCGCGCGGGATGGCAATGGCGCGCTGATCGCTGCGCCGCCGGGGCCTTACAAGATCCGTCCTAACGATCCGGGCGGCGTGCGCATCGCTGGCGAAGGCGACATCGTGTTTCGCACCAGCCAAGGCACCACGCCTGAGGCCGGCATCAACGTCGCCGCGCTTCCTGAGGCCCCGGTGGAGGGCAAGAAGCACAGCGGGGATGCCGCCGCTTCAGCCAGAGCAAGCAAGAGCGCGACGATCGCGCTGCCGCCGCCATCGCCGGTGCGGCCGACTGCCCAGCGCGCAACGCCGACGGCATCGGCACGAGCGAACGAAGGCGCGGGCGCATTGGTGCAGCTTGGCGCCTTTCCGAGCGAAGGCGCGGCGAATGCCGCCTGGACGCGGATGTCCAAGCGCTTCGCCTATCTGGCGCCGCTCGGCAAACTGGTGGTCCCGTTCGTGACGGAGGATGGCAAGACCGTCTATCGGCTTCGCGTGAACGCCGGCGGCAATGGTCAGGCACGCGACCTCTGCGGCAAGCTGAAGGTTGCCGGCGAGAACTGCTTCGTCGCGAGCTGAAGTGGTTTGCGGGGCCGGCCGGATCGGCTAGGCCACGCCCATGAAGCCCGTGATCTTCGGCCTGTCCGGCCCCGCGCTTACCGCAGACGAGCGCGATTTCTTTCGTGATGCCGCGCCGCTCGGCTATGTCCTGTTCAAGCGCAACTGCGTGGACCCCGAACAGATGCGCGCGCTGACGGATTCGCTGCGGGCGTTGCACGGGCGAGACGACTTGCCGATCACGATCGACCAGGAAGGCGGCCGCGTCGCACGGATGCAGCCGCCGGTGTGGCCTGCCTTCCCGACGGGCGCGGCGTTCGACACCTTGTACGATCGCGCACCGATCTCCGCGATCGAGGCGGCACGGGCCAACGGCCAGGCGCTGGCGCATATCCTGCGCGAGGCTGGGGTGAACGTGAACCTCGCGCCGATGCTCGACGTGGCGATCCCGGGGGGCACCCCGGCGATCGGCGACCGAGCGTTCGGCGGCGACCCTGTGCGCGTGGCGGCACTTGCCCGCGCGCTGCTCGACGGGCTCAATCGCGGCGGCGTGGCCGGGGTCATCAAACATATGCCGGGCCATGGCCGCGCGCTGGTCGACAGCCATCTGGAACTGCCCCGCGTGCGCGCTACCGCAGAGGAACTGGAGGCGGACCTGCTGCCGTTCCAGCGGCTGAAGGATGCGCCGATCGGCATGACCGCGCATATCGTGTTCGAAGCCTGGGATCCGGATCTGCCGGCGACGTTGTCACCGACGGTGATTTCGGAGGTGATCCGGGGCAAGATCGGCTTCGACGGACTATTGTTCACCGACGATATCGACATGAAGGCACTGACCGGCACGGCCGGCGAGAAGGCCGAGCGCGCACTAGCGGCCGGCTGCGACGTGGTGCTCGACTGCTGGGCGCGGATGCCGGAGATGGTCGACATCGCCGGGCGGATTCCCGATGCGCCGGCGGCTTGTCTCGATCGGCTGGCGCGGGCGATGGGATCGGTGGGGGAAGCCGAGGACGTGCCGCTGGCCGAGTTGCTGGCGAAGAGGGACGCGCTGCTGGGGGTGTGACCCTTTCTAGCCCCTCCTCCTCGGAGGAGGGGTTGGGGGTGGAGGGATTCCAGAACCTAGGTTGGTCTCTGCGAGACACTGTCCCACCCCAACCCCTCCCCTGAAGGGGAGGGGCTTATTCTTGCCCGGCCCGCTCCCCCCTCCTATGACCACAAGGTGGACGGGGCCGACGAAATCCTGAAGATCGAGGTGGAGGGCTGGGAAGGCCCGCTCGACCTGCTGCTGGCGCTGGCCCGGACGCAGAAGGTCGATCTGCGCCAGATCTCGATCCTCGAATTGGTCGAGCAGTATCTTACCTATGTCCATGCTGCGCGAGAGCTGCGGCTGGAGCTTGCCGCCGACTATCTCGTGATGGCGGCCTGGCTCGCCTACCTGAAATCGGCGCTGCTGCTGCCGCGCAATCCGGCGGAGACACCCAGTCCGGAGGAACTCGCCCTGCGCCTGCAGCTTCGCCTCGAACGGCTGAGTGCGATGCGCGAGGCGGGGGCGCGGCTGGTTGCGCGTGATCGGATGGGGCGCGACGTGTTCCCCCGCGGCGCCCCGGAAGGGCTGCGGGTGATGCGGCAGGCGCGGTGGGGGGCCTCCATCTACGATCTGATTGCCGCCTATGGCAGGATCAGCGCGCGGACGCGGCCGGTGATGCATGTCGTCGCGCATCGCGACGTGATGACGCTGGAAGCGGCGCTGGAACGGCTTTCCTCGCAGCTCGGTACCCGCGTCGACTGGAGCGCGATCGAGAGCTTCCTGCCCGAAGGTACGAACGAGCTGTATCGCCGGTCAGCGCTTGCGTCGTCGTTCGTCGCAGCGCTGGAAATGGCGCGGCAGGGGCGGCTGGAAATTCGTCAGGAGGCGCCGTTTGCACCGCTCTACCTGAAGGCGATTCCACAATGATCGCCCCGGATGAGCCCGCGCGGGCAGTGGAGGCAGTGCTGTTCGCCTCCGAGAGCCCGTTGGGGGTGGACGAAATCCGCGCCTATGTCGGTGCAGAGATTGACGTCCGCGCAGCGCTTGCGGCGCTCGGCGACTTTTACCAGGGGCGTGGGATCGAGCTGGTGCGTCGGGGGGATCGCTGGCACTTCCAGACCGCGGCCGATCTCGCCCATCTGCTCCGCCGCGATCGGGAAGACAGCCGTAGGCTGAGCCGCGCGGGCATCGAGACGCTCGCCATTATCGCCTATCACGAGCCGGTGACCAGGGCGGAGATCGAAGCGATCCGCGGCGTGCAGATTTCCAAAGGCACGATCGATGTGTTGATGGAGGCAGGCTGGGTGCGTCCCGCCGGCCGCCGCGAAGTGCCGGGCCGGCCGCTGATGTATGCCACCACACCCGGTTTTCTCAGCCATTTCGGCCTGGCAAGCCGCCGTGATTTGCCTGGCATCGAAGACCTGAAGGCCGCAGGCCTGCTCGACCCGGTCGATCTCGCTTTGGAACAGCTCGACGCGGCGGAAGCTGCGGCCGAAAGCGAAACTGTAACGGACGACGAATAGAGGCGGCATCTTCGATTCAGCCGCTCCCGCGTGCCGGACGGTGATCAACCGTTGCCGTAAGGGGCGTCGAGCCTTAGATAGGGCGCGATATCAAGGAGAATTCTAATGGGTAGCTTCAGCCTGATGCACTGGCTGGTTGTCGGCATCATCGCCATTCTGCTGCTGGGCGGTGGCCGGTTCTCCCACATGATGGGCGACGTCGCGAAGGGCATCAAGAACTTCAAGAAGGGTATGGCCGAAGACGATCAGCCGGCCCAGCCGACCCGCATCGAAGGCAAGGCCGCGCCGGAGCCCGGCTATACCCCGGAAGCCGAGCGCGCCCGCGAGGAGCAGCGCTAAGCCCGGTCCGGGGCGTCGGCGGCGTCGGCGGCCCGGCTTTTGATCGCAGCGCGCCGGGCGTTCCGGCGCATGCCGTGCGAGTGGAAACACCGACAGAATGTTCGATATCGCGCCCCAAGAGCTGTTGCTCGTGGCCATCGTCGCCGTGATCTTCATTGGTCCCAAGGATCTGCCGCGGGCGATGCATTTCGTCGGCAAATGGGTGGGCAGGGCGCGCGGCGTAGCGCGCCAGTTCCGTTCGGGGATCGATTCGATGGTCCGCGAGGCCGAACTTGCGGAGCTGGAGAAGCAGTGGGCGGCCGAGAATGAGCGGATTATGCGGCAATATCCGCCGCACCCGCTTCCCGCGCCGGAACCGGATGGCGCCGGGGGGGCGGTTGCCCATGTTCCCCACGACGACGAAGCGCCGGTGATGACTCCGCAGCCGCGAATTCATCCGGATCCTGCACCGGCCGAGAGTTCCACGACCAGCTCGTCCGCATCGGAGACAAAGCCGGTGCCCCCCGTCAGCGAAGTGCAGCCGTGACCGAGATCGACGATACCCAGGCTCCCCTTCTCGACCATCTGATCGAGCTGCGTCGACGGCTGATCTGGTCGATCCTGTCGTTGCTGGCCGCGTTTGGCGCGAGCCTCTACTTCGCCCGCGCCATCCTGTCATTCCTGGTGGCGCCATTGAAGGCTGCGGGCCAGGCGAAGATCATCAACACCGAAATTTTCGGCGGCTTCCTGGTGGAAGTGAAGGTCGCGTTCTTCGCTGGCTTGATGATCGCGTTTCCGGTGATCGCCAATCAGTTGTGGAAGTTCGTCGCGCCGGGCCTGTACAAGCGCGAGAAACAGGCGCTGCTGCCGTTTCTGCTAGCGACGCCGGTGCTTTTTACCGCCGGCGCGGCCATGGCCTATTACATCGCGATCCCCGTCGCGCTGAAGTTCCTGCTCGGTTTCCAGGGCAATCTGGGCGGGGTCGAGCAGCAGGCGCTGCCGGATGTGAACAGCTATCTGAAGTTCGTGATGCAATTCATCTTCGGCTTCGGGATTTCCTTCCTGTTGCCGGTGCTGCTGATGTTGCTCGAGCATGCCGGCATCGTCACCTATGAGCAGCTGAAGGGCGCGTGGCGCTACGCGATCGTCGCGTCAGTGGCGATTGCAGCGGTGCTGACGCCGCCCGATGTGGGCTCCCAGCTGCTGCTCGCGGGCCCGTTGGTGGGCCTGTATTTTCTGTCGCTGGTCGCCATTTACTTCACTCGGCGGCGTCGCGAGCGCGTGAAAGTTGCCGAGCCGGGTGAGGGTGAGGGCGAAGCGGACGCTGCCTGACGGAAAACGCCCCCTCTGCCGGGCAGAAGGGGCGTTGAATGGCTTGCGCGCGAGCGCTTACTTCGATTTTTCGGCAGCGCCGGCAACGGTGTCGCCGGCCGACGAAACATCCCGGCCGACGCCTTCAACCGTGTTGCAAGCCGCGATCATGAGCGTGCCGGCCAGTGCGGCACATGCGATCAGTTTACGCATCGATTATTCTCCAACTTCCCCGTTTGCGGGACGCAGCTTCAATGCCGTGCTGGTGGAAACGTTCCACCAGGCGCACCGGGCGAAGCCAGCGCTGCGATGAAGATTTCGGTGCTGTTGGAAGGATGTAGGCCCGGAAGCGTCACCGGGGGGGGGAGGGTAGACGCTTCCGGGCCCATGTCGTGGATAGCGAGAGCGGGGGGGCAAAAGGTCACTATCCGCTGGTAAGAACACGGTCCGCGCAACACGGTTCCCGGCTATTTGAGATTTTTTTCAGGGCCTGCCATTGATGGCGATGGCAATCTCGTATGCACCCACCAGCGGATCATGGTGCAGCTGGCCGCGCAGCTGCCGAGCCAGACCCTGCATCACTCGCCCATAGCGCTGGTCTACCAGCGCTTCGAACTCCGTATTGCTGACGAGCGTAGGCGACGAGATCCGTAGAACGGCGCGTGCCTGATCCTCGGCGCTGCCTTTCACCGAGATGCGGAGCTGCGCGTCCGGGCTGCAGGCGATGGCGAGCTCGATGATTTCGGTCAGCAGGAAGGCAATTGCCGTGGCGACATCCTGGGTGACCAGCAGCGCCTCGATTTCCAAGGTGATACCCAGCCGGGGCGCCTGCGTCGCGGCAGTGGCGCGCAGGTTGGCTGCCAATTCACCGACCACCGATCGCAGTTCAAGCCCTCGATTCTCCTCCATCTCTGCATAGTGATGGCGGTGGACGACGGCGAGCGCGTCGACACGCCGCTGGATCGAGGCATAGGCGTCGGCCGCCTCCTGCCCCTTCGCGGCGCGCGCATGGAAGTTGATGAGGCTGGAGATCACCTGGAGATTGTTTTTCACCCGATGGTGTACTTCGCGGGTGAGCCGCGTCTGGCGGACCAGCCCCTTTGCGAGATCGGCCTCATGCGCTTGCACCGTGCGGCTGATCTCGGTGAAGGTTTCCGCCAGTTCGCGAATCTCCTGCGCGGGCACCGGCCCGAAGCCCGAGCTGTCGATCACTTCGCCAGGCTGGTAATGCGAGACATTGCCGCGCAGGCGTCGGAGCGGCCGGATCAGCAGAATGTCGACGACGAACCAGCCGATCGCCGCCGCGGCGATCCACATCAGCACCAGTAGTACCGTGGCGATGACCAGCGGCGAATTGAGTGGCGCACCGGGCAACGTGGTTTCCAGCGCGAGATCTTCCACGCCGAGATCGATGCGGACGCTCTTGCCGCGATCCAGCGGGCTGCTTTCCCGCAGCGCGCGCAGCGTCAGCCGATCGCCATGCACCACCAGTGCAGCGCCATATTCGGGTACAAATCCGCTGGGGCGCGTCAGGCTGACGAGCAGGTCCCGCGGATAGAAGGCATAGGCCGCGGCGCCGCTGTCGCTGCCGATTCGCAACAGCAGCCCGCCGGGAACGATATGCGCCTGCGTACCCGCCACGTCGGGAACTTGGGCATCGGCTTCAGGAAAGGCGCTGCCGCACAGGACGCGGCGGCGGGCATCGCGGATCAGATATCGTGCCGGACGCTGCGCGGCATAGGTGCCGGCCAGGCGCATGCAACTGGGTGCGTCCTGCGGATCGGCTTCCAGATCGCTCAGCGCGCCGCTCAATTGCGCGACATGGTTGGCAAGCAGCGTTTCGAGCGCGCCGGAACTGCCGCGCGCGGTAACCGCCAGGCGTTCGCGCGCTTCATCGTCGGCGCTGCGGGTCGTCTGCATGGTGGTGAAGAGCGCAATCAGCGCCAGCGGCAGCAGCGCCCCGACCAGGATGAAGAATACTTTGGCACCGGTCGGCATGCGCGCCAACGCAGCCGACAAACCTCGGCCGCGGGGCGGGGGTTGCATACCATTCATGCCAAAGATGGTTAACCGAGCTTCTTCAGCAGGTCGAGCAGATCGTCTGGTACGCTTTCATTCACGGTTTCATCATACGCCTTCTTAAGGGCGTCGGCCAAGTCGACGTCCGGCCGAGCCGCAGGTGCGGGTTCGCCGTTCGCCGTTCGCTTGCTTTGATCGTCTTTAGCAGAAGACACCAATTCCCCCCTGAGGGCCCGGATCGTCCGGGCTGCCGGACCAATAAACGCCATACAGCCGTTTGCCGCGAATACTAACAATGCCGCCGAGTGCAAGCACCCGACGTCACAGCGCCCCATGGCGCAGTTGGCGGATGAAACCAAAGAGCTACTCGATTGTTCCATGGCCGATGCGAAATCCGGGGAGGGGTTCCTTCGGGTAACGGAATCAGTACAAATCAGGCTTGCCGGCGGCGACGACGCCACCCGCACTCGATGGAGAAAAAACAGCTCATGTCGCTTGGACAGCAACTCGCGCCGCATCTTCCGCTCCTGCGTCGCTATGCCCGTGCGCTCACCGGCAATCAGGCGGAAGGCGACCGCTACGTCCGTGCCGCGCTGGAGGCGATCGTCGCGGCGCCCGATCAGTTCCCGCGCGATGTCGACGCCCGGCTTGGTCTGTATCGGACGTTTCAGGCGATCTGGCAGTCGACCCAGTGGAACGAGGCGGACGAAGCCGATGATTCGGGTAGCGATCAGGAATCAATCGCGCGCCGCCGGTTATCCCAGCTTACTCCCCTGTCACGCCAGGCGCTGCTACTGACGACGGTGGAAGGTTTCCCGCCGGAAGATGCGGCCTATTTGATCGGAGAGGATACCGAACGGGTCACCGAACTGGTTGCCGAAGCCGTGCAGGAAATCGAACGCCAGACTCGCACGCGCGTGATGATCATCGAAGACGAGCCGCTGATCGCGATGGACCTGGAACAGATCGTTCGCGATCTGGGGCATGACGTGACCGGCGTTGCGGTGACGCGCGACGAAGCGGTGGCGCTCGCGATGGAAGATCGGCCGGGCCTGGTGCTCGCCGACATCCAGTTGGCGGACGACAGTTCGGGCATCGATGCGGTGAAGGATATTCTCGCCGAGTTTAGTGTGCCGGTGATCTTCATCACTGCCTTCCCGGAACGCCTGCTGACGGGCGAAAGGCCCGAGCCGACCTTCCTCATCACCAAGCCGTTCCAGCGTGAAACGGTCAAGGCGACGATCAGCCAGGCGCTGTTCTTCGACGAGGCCACAGTTCCGGCCTGACGACGTGAAATTTTGGGCGGGTTCCACCTGGTACGGACCCTAAACGTTTCTTGTGTGTTTACGCAGCATGGCTGAGCAAGACGAACCCGCCCGTATCACCACGGACCGCGCGCGCGCCGGCACGACGCCCGGCGTCACCCGCTATGTTCTGTTGATCGGAACAGTGCTGGTTATCGCGATTTTCGCCGTCATTCTGATGGTTTGACGGCGATGTTTAACGCAACGACGCTTGTTTTGGCACCAACGGACCCCAGCTTAGCTGGCAACCGCGACGTGATGCGCGCAACTGAACGGGATTGCATGACGGAAGCTACCCAGTCGGACCAGGGGGAAGAGGCTGCGATCGCGCCGCCGGTGGAGCATGTGTCGCTCTCCGATCCCGAATTCAAAACCCAGCTGGCCCAGGTTATCCCCCACCTTCGTGCGTTCGGACGATCGCTGTCCGGCAGCCGAGATCTGGCGGATGATCTGGTGCAGGAAACCTTGTTGAAGGCGTGGGCGGCACGCAAGCGCTTCCAGGCCGGCACGAATATGCGCGCGTGGACCTTCATCATTCTGCGCAATCTGTATCTCAGCCAGATGCGGCGTGCCCGCTTCAAGGGCGAATGGGACGATCTAGTGGCTGACCGGCTGCTTGCCGCGCCGGCCAGCCAGGATCGGCATGTCGAACTGTCGGATATGCAGCGCGCTTTGCTGCACCTTCCCCAGCCGCAGCGCGAAGCGCTGATTCTAGTGGGTGCCGGTGGCTTCGCCTATGAGGAGGCTGCCGAAATCTGCCAGGTGGCGGTCGGCACGATCAAGAGCCGCGTCGCACGCGGCCGCGTCGCGCTCGAATCGCTGTTGAGCGAGGGGCAACTGCCGTCGCGACGTTCCACGTCGCTCAACGCCGACGGGCGCAGCGCTCTCGATACCATCATGGGCGAAGTCGACGACCTTAGCCGCGACCGCTGACAGCCCGTCGCGCCTTGTGCGTTTTCCCAATGGTTTGCATCTGTCGTTAGCGCGATTCTCCATCGGTGTTCAGGTGGAGATAGGAATATGCGCCTCGATCCTTTTCCGCACCGCCAGTCGGGCTTCGGCCCGCTGGTGGCTGCTGCCATTGCGGTGATCGTGCTCGGCACCGCGCTGCTGTTCCTCTTGTGGCGCTTGGCCGAACTGGCGGGTTGATCGCGGCGAAAACGGCTCTTGCCTGATGGCGGCACATCCCCCATATGCGCCGCGGGAGTCGGGCGGACGGTACCGTCGCCAACCCGGTCAGGTCCGGAAGGAAGCAGCCGCAACGATTTCGTCCCGGGTCGTTCCGGCTCCCACCATCGCGCACATCGCTGGATCCGTGAAGCTCCCTATGGCGCGACTACGCCTTGCAGGCGAAAAGCCGCGCGTGCTGGATGCGGGGAAGCGGGCATGCGCGGAGATACACGAGAGATCGGGCTGTTTCTGCTGCTGGCGTTCGGGATTTCCTGGGCCGTGTGGGTGCCGATGGCGCTGCACGGCGCGATCGTTCGGCCGGGAACGCTACCCACGCATTTCGGCGGGCTGCTGGGGCCGTGTATCGCAGGCGCGGCAAGCACGCTGGTCTGCGCTCCCAGGGGCGGACACGCCGCGTGGCTGCAACGGCTCCTTCGCTTGCCTCAAGGTTTGCGCGGCTGGCTGCTGGCGCTGACGCCGTTTCTGCTGCTCGCCGGCTTCGCTGCCGCCGCTGCGGGTCTTGGGCAGACGATCGCCGCGGACAGGCTGCGCAGGTTCAGCGGTTTGCCGGTCCTCCCACCGCTGGCGCTCTTCGCCGTCGTGCTCCTCGCGAACGGCTATGGCGAGGAGGCCGGGTGGCGCGGCTATCTGCTCCCACGTCTACAGGCCCGGTTCGGCGCGGTGAGCGGCGTATTGATTCAGGCGGCGATCTGGATTGCCTGGCACGCGCCACTGATCTGGATCGTTGCAACCTATCGCGCCATGAGCCCGGCCATGCTGGTGTTTGGCTTCGGATTGGGGCTCGTGCTTGGCGGCTTCGTGCTCGCCCAGGTCTCTGCCGCATCACGGGGAAGCGTGCTGGCGGCTGCGCTCTGGCATAGCGGCTATAATTTTGCCACCGCGACGGACGGCGGCGTGCTGCTTCAGGCAGGCGTGTCGGCGATCGTCATGGCCTGGGGTGCGCTGCTGCTGCTCTGGGCACTGCTCTCGCCTGCCGGTCGTCGCGCGATCACCGTGCCGGACTTCGACAAACGCCGCGCAGCCCCCTAGATAAGCGGTGATGTCCGATTCCCTGCTTGGCCTCGACGAACCGCCGCAGCCCGCAAAGGGCGAAGCCTATCGCGTGCTCGCCCGCAAATACCGGCCGCAGACGTTCAGCGCGCTGATCGGTCAGGATGCGATGGTCACCACGCTGGGCAACGCGATCCGCCGCGACCGGCTGGCGCATGCCTTCCTGCTGACCGGCGTGCGCGGGGTGGGCAAGACCTCCACCGCCCGGCTGATTGCCAAGGCGCTTAACTGCATCGGCCCGGACGGGCAGGGCGGTCCCACGATCGACCCGTGCGGAGTCTGCGAGCCGTGCCGCGCGATCGCCGAGGGGCGCCATATCGACGTGATCGAGATGGACGCCGCTAGCCATACCGGCGTCGACGACGTGCGCGAGATCATTGAGGCGTCGCGCTATGCGGCGGTTTCGGCGCGCTACAAGATCTACATCATCGACGAAGTCCACATGCTGTCGAAAAACGCGTTCAACGCGCTGCTGAAGACGCTGGAGGAGCCGCCGGGGCATGTGAAGTTCCTGTTCGCCACGACGGAAGTGAACAAGGTGCCGGTAACGGTGCTGTCGCGCTGCCAGCGCTTCGACCTGCGCCGCATTCCGGCCGAACTGCTCGCCGAGCATTTCGCGAAGGTTTGCGAGGCCGAGCAGGTCGAGGCCGAGCCCGAGGCGCTGGCGCTGGTCGCGCGTGCGGCGGAAGGCTCGGCGCGCGACGGGCTCTCGATCCTCGACCAGGCGATCGCGCATGCGGGACTGGAAGGCGAGGGGGTCAAGGCCCAGGCGGTGCGCCAGATGCTCGGCCTGTCCGATCGCGGCGCGAATCGCGACCTGTTCGGCAAGCTTATTGAAGGCCAGGCGCAGAAAGCGCTGGAGGGCCTGCGGGCGCAATATGATCTCGGTGTCGATCCGCTGGCGGTGCTGCGCGCGCTGCTGGAGACGGTGCACGGCGTGACGCTGGTCAAGCTTGGCACGCACCGGCTTTCGGGCCAGTCGACCGAAGAGCGCGAGGCGATGGAGGGCTGGGCGAGCCGGCTGTCCTTCCCGGCGCTGCACCGGCTGTGGCAGTTGCTGCTGCGCGGGCATGACGAAGTCGCCAAGGCCGCCCTGCCGATCGAGGCGACCGAAATGGCGCTGTTGCGGGTGATCCATGCGGCGCAGCTTCCCGATCCGGGCGAGCTGGCGAAGCAGATCCTGAGCGGCAGCATCGCGGTGCCCGCTGGTGCGCCCGCCGCGGTCTCTGCGGAACCAACCGCGCCAGCGCCTGCCACGGTGCAGGAAGCTGGGCCGGTACTGCCGACCAACCTCACCGAGCTTGCCGAGCATCTGGAGGCACATCGCCGTCTCCAGCTTGCGATGTTCGTCCGTGATTACATGCGGCCGGTGCGGTTCGAGGGCAGCGAGATCGATTTTGGCGCGGCGCGGCCGCTGCCGCAGGATTTCGTGCGCGAGCTAGGTGGCGCGCTCAAGGACAGCACCGGCGTACATTGGAAGGTGACGCTCGTCGAGGGTGCCACCGCGATGACGCTGCGTGAGGAGCAGGCCGCCCGGCAGGCTGCGGAGCGCAATGCGGTGCTCGCCTCGCCAATCGTTGCCGCTGCGATGCAAGCTTTTCCAGACGCCGAGTTGATCGGCTGGACCAAGACCGGGAGTGACGGATGAAGAGTCTCGAAGAAATCATGGCCATGGCGCAGAACGTCCAGGCCGAACTCACCAAGGCGCAGGCAAGCCTCGACACCGTCGAGGTGGAGGGCGTTTCGGGCGGTGGGCTCGTCAAGGTGAAAGCCAGCGCGAAGGGGCGCATCATTGCCATCGACATCGATGATTCGCTGGTGAACGTCGGCGAGAAGACGATGCTCGAGGATCTGCTGGTCGCCGCGTTCAACGATGCGCGGGTAAAGGCCGACACCGCTTCGCAGGAGGCGATGAGCAAGATGACAAGCGGCCTGCCGCTGCCGCCGGGGTTTAAGCTCCCGTTTTGAGACAAGGCTGCAGGGAACCATAGTTTAGCCCCCTCGGTTGCTGTCGCCAGGCACAATCAAGGAGAGAAACTATGGCGGATCGTATCGTGGAAGACGGCGTGGCTGCGGATCGCGGCACGCACACCACGGTGGTCGAGCGGCGCAGCGGTGGGGGTGCCGGCATGGCGCTGATCGGGCTGGCACTGCTGATCGCGGTGGTGGTCGGGGCGTTCTACCTGTTCAACCAGAATGCCCGCGAGAATGCCAAAACCGATGCGGTCACCAGCGCTGCGAGCAGCGTCGGCGATGCCGCGAAGGATGTCGGCGACGCGGCAAAGGACGCGGCGAAGTAAGGTTTGATCGAATGGCTGTCATCCCAGCGGAAGCCAGGATGACAGCCTGAAAGCGGATCACTTCAAGCAGCGATCCAACCCGCTTCCCGCGACCACATGGATCCGCGCGTTGATCTTGTTCCCATAGCGACGGGTGAACCCTCTCGGGTCGATCGCCGCGCGCTTTTTGGGTAGTGGCAGGACGGCGGCGATCAGCGCCGCCTCACGGTCCGAGAGCCGCGACGCGTCGTGATGAAAATAGCGCATCGCACCGGCGTTCACACCATAGGTGCCGATGCCGGTCTCGGCGACATTGAGGTACACCTCCATGATCCGCCTTTTGCCCCAGATGTTCTCGATCAGCACGGTGAACCAGGCTTCCAGGCCTTTGCGGAAGTAACCGCCATTCTGCCACAGGAAGACGTTCTTCGCGGTCTGCTGGCTGATCGTCGATCCGCCTCGGATGCGGTGGCCGCCCTGGGCATTGCGCTGATACGCCTTTTCGATCGCCTCGAAGTCGAAGCCACGATGCTGGCAGAAGCGGGCGTCCTCGGCGGCGATCACCGCGCGCGCCATGCTCGGGTCGATGCGCTTGAGCGACATCCAGTCCTTGGTCGCGCCGTGGCCTGCAAGCACGTCGCCGATCATCGTCCAGGTGATCGGTGGCGGCACGAAGCGGTAGAGCGTGACCATCAGCAGCGACAGCAGCACGAAGCCGAGCACAAGCTGAACCCCCAGCACGAACAGGCGGCGCCACCAGGGCTTGCGCGCCTTAGCGGGGGAGCGGCGAGGGGAGGAGGCGCGGGCGCGATTCTTCGTCACCGCACCGCCATGCCCCAGCCGGGGCGGTTCCCGCAACCGGTGCGGGAACCGTTGAGCGATCAGTGGGCGGCGATCAGGCGGCGGTCGCCCGCCAGACGCATCATCGCCTTTTGCAGCTTCTCGAACGCCCGCACCTCAATCTGGCGGACGCGCTCGCGCGATACGCCATAGACCTGGCTCAGTTCCTCGAGCGTCTTGGGATCGTCGGTCAGGCGACGCTCGGTGAGGATATGCTTCTCACGTTCGTTCAGGTCCTCCATCGCCGACACGAGCATTTCGTGGCGGACATCGGCTTCCTGTGCGTCGGCGACGGCTTCGTCCTGCAGCGGACCCTCGTCGGCCAGCCAATCCTGCCACTGGCTTTCGCCGTCCTCGCGCATCGGCACGTTGAGCGAGGTATCCCCGCCCATCGCCATGCGGCGGTTCATCGAGGTGACCTCTTCCTCCGTCACGCCCAGATCGGTGGCGATCTTGGCGAGATGTTCGGGCGAAAGGTCGCCATCCTCGAACGCGTCGAGCTTGGCCTTCATCCTGCGCAGGTTGAAGAACAGCTTCTTCTGCGCGGCGGTGGTGCCCATCTTCACCAGGCTCCACGAACGCAGGATGAATTCCTGGATCGAGGCGCGGATCCACCACATGGCATAGGTGGCGAGGCGGAAGCCGCGATCGGGCTCGAACTTCTTCACGCCCTGCATCAGGCCGATATTACCCTCGGAGATCAGCTCCGACACGGGCAGGCCATAGCCGCGATAGCCCATCGCGATCTTCGCCACGAGGCGAAGGTGCGAGGTGACCAGCTGCGCCGCCGCATCGGTATCGCCATGCTCCTGGAACCGCTTGGCAAGCATATATTCCTGCTCGGGGCTCAGGATCGGAAATTTCTTGATCTCGGCCAGATAGCGATTGAGGCTCGCCTCGCCGCCGAGCGCGGGGATCGTCGCGGGGACGTTGCTGCCGCTAGCCATGATCGTTTCTCCCTTTCCTTCGGGTGCCGGTCCGGCTGGGACGCGAGCACCGAAAACTCATACGACAAGCTGGTTGAACAGTTCCTGCATGTCAGCAGGCATTTCGCTTTCGAACGCTAAAGCGTTACCATTTATCGGGTGGATGAACCCGAGACGCGCCGCATGCAAGGCCTGGCGCTGGAAACCCAAGGTTGCCAAAAGTCCGCGATGGCCGGAACGCATGCTTCCATATAGAGGATCCCCTACCAGGGGATGGCCGATCGAAGCCATATGCACGCGCACCTGATGCGTCCGCCCCGTCTCAAGCCGACATTCTATCAGCGTCGCATCGCGAAGTTCACGAAGTCTGCGCATATGGGTGATCGCGTGCTTCCCGTGACCGGGCGGGCAGATCGCGATTTTCTTGCGGTTGGCTGGCGATCGGGCCAGCGGTGCATCCACCGTGCGGCTTGCCGTGCGCACCACGCCGCTGGCGATCGCCAGATAGCGCCGGTCGATGCTGTGCGTCTTGAACTGCGCCGCCAGCCCGACATGCGCGGGATCCGTCTTGGCGGCGATCATCAGGCCCGAAGTGTCCTTGTCGATCCGGTGGACAATGCCCGGTCGAGCCACGCCGCCGATACCCGAAAGCTGGCCGGTACAATGGTGGAGCAACGCGTTGACCAGCGTTCCGTCGAGATTGCCTGCCGCGGGATGGACGACCAGGCCCGCCGGCTTGTCGATCACGATCAGATGCTCGTCTTCGAACACCACGTTCAGCGGAATGTCCTGCGCTTCATTGTGCGCGGGCTTGGGATCCGGCACGGCCACCTGAAACAGTGCGCCGCCGCTGGCCTTGCGCGCGGGATCGCGGGCAAGCGCGCCATCGGGGCCGGTGACGGCGCCGGAGGAGATCAGCGCCTTCAGCCGCTCGCGGGAAAAGGTGGGCAGGGCATCGGCGAGCGCGCGGTCCAGCCGCCAGCCATGTGCGCCTTCCGCGATCCGCGCTTCTAAGATGGAAACCCCCTGATTCATGTTTTACCGGAAATGGGCATGGGCGTTACGATTTCAAGATCTATACTGGACGGTATGAAAAAAGCTTCGGCTGTCGCTTGGCCGCGGGAGGCATGCGGCCTCCTGTTTGGCGAAAGCGGCGCTATCAACGCCTTTCGCGAGGTTCGCAACGTAGCCGAGCGCCCCGAAACCCATTTCGAGCTGGACCCGGCAGCGCTATTTGCCGCCCTGCGGGCGCAGCGCGAGGGCGGTCCAAGGGTGATCGGCTACTGGCACTCGCATCCGAGCGGCAGTGCGGCGCCGTCCATAACCGACGCCACGATGGCAGCGCCCGACGGCAAGCTCTGGGTCATCCTTGGCGGCGACGAGGTCCGCTGCTGGCGCGCCGGCATTGCGGGGCTGCATGACCGATTTGCGCCCGTGCAGCTTATGGCCATTTGAAAGAGTGCCGTTCAGGCCGAACTTTCTTCACCGATGGTGGCAGGCCGCAAAAGCGCAATCGGCGGCAGCGCCGCTTCTTCCGCAGCGCTTGGTTGGCGTGTCGCGCCTCTTCGAAGCTTGAGACGCACGCCGATCCAGGCGCGGATGCGCCCGTCTGCCACAGCCGCGCCATGGGCGATGGGGAGCATAACGACCACGAACATCGCCATGGAAGCAAGCGGCGACAGCCCGGCCTGCGTCAGGATCGGTAATATCAAGGCGATCAACGGCGCGTGCAGGGCGTAAAGGGGGTACGAAAGGTTTCCCAACAGCCTGAAGCAGCCGGCGACGCCCGGTCGCGCTTCGAGGCAGATCCCCGCCAGCAGCAATGCCGGAAAGGCAATGAACACGATCAGCAACTGCACCATCGGGCGCAAGGACACGGGCGTCGGCATCAGCAGGAGTGCGATCAAGCCAAGCAGCGGGAGCGGTGCCAGCCAGGAAGCACGCCGGTGGTGCAGCGGCAGCACGCGATAGATCAGCATGCCGCCGATGAAGGAAAAGGCGGTGCGGGCCGCGCCGAACGGCGCGCTGGTCCAGAGCCACCCCGAATCCATGTAGAGGGGAGGCGCGATTCTGCTGGCAAGATAGACGGCGGCCACCGCCATCACGATCGCCAGCACCGGCAGGCGCAAGCGCCAGAGGATCACCGCAAAGGCTACGTTGATCGCCAGTTCGAAGAACAGCGACCAGGTCGGCATGTTGAGTGGGAACATGGTGGCGGTGCACGGCGAGGGCAGCATCAGCGCACCGAATAGCGAACTGCACATAAGAACCCCCGCGCTCATCGCCCGGTCGTCGTGCAGCGCGGATGCGATCGCTTGCTTGCCGATCCCCAGCACGCAGGCGGCGGCGTAGAGCGGGAACAGCCGGACCATGCGCATTGCCATGAAGCGGGCGGGCGACAAGCCTTCGGCGAGCTGGCGGTGATAGCTGAAGGCAATGACGAAACCACTGAGCAGGAAGAAGAAATCGACGGCGAGATAGCCAGCAAAGGTTGTGCTGCCATGGCGCTGCATAAGATGATAGGCGACGACAAATATAGCTGCGACACCACGCATGCCATCCAACGTATCAAATCGCTGATCAAGCCGGCTCATGATATGATATCGATTTCGCTTGAAGGTTGTGGGTTAAATGAATTTAACCGTTGCATTGCAACGATAGTATGGATGACTTGCGATGAATGGAGAGAACATGTCAATGTATATGGCGTGACTGAGAAAAATATTTTGCTGCAGTGCACCCTGCGCTGGTTTTCTCACCCCTGATCCGGCCCGGCGGCCATAGCGGTTTGGGCGCGCAGCCCTTTCCTTCCGGCCAGCACATTCGCTCCGCACGCACCTGCGCGTGTCGACAAGTGCCGCCATAGAGGGTTGGAATGTTTCAAACCATTGCTCATTTCAGGCGCGGCCGGAACGATCGGATAGGGTCTGTCGTTGGGTAGCTGGTTTCAGGGAGTGCCGACGATGCTTTGGACGCTGGTTATCATTCTTATCGTGCTGTGGTTGCTCGGGTTCTCGTTCCACATCGCTGGCGGAATCATCCACATCCTGCTTGTGATCGCGCTGGTGATCGGTCTGATCCAGCTGTTCACCGGCCGCAGAGTATAGTCCAGGCGCCCGGCCGGCGATCGATTGCCGGCCGGGCGACGGCATCTGAACAAATGTCGTGATCGCCTAGCTTTATCGCCCTTGTTCCCGAAACCATTTGTCCCGCGGAAGCTTCCAATGGTGCGTGCTGCCTGCCGGGATGCTTGCAGCTTTTCATCCGCTGCGCCAAAGGGGTGCCAACCGGGAGCCGTATTGCCTTGAACATCAGCCCTACCGAATTCGCGAGTCTGCTTTGTTCTCGTTTGTGCCACGACCTGCTCAGTCCGGTCGGCGCGCTGAACAATGGTCTGGAGCTGCTGGCCGATGAGCATGATCCCGAAATGCGCGCCCGGTGCTTGGAACTGCTCAGCGAAAGCGCGCGCGCTAGCGCCAACAAGCTGAAATTCTTCCGTCTTGCATTCGGCGCGGCCGGTGGCTTCGGCGAGACGGTGGACACGCGCGAGGCGCAGGCGGCGCTGGAAGGACTGTTCGGCGACAACCACCGCGTGAAGATCGGCTGGATGGTCGAGGAACCCGTGATGGCGAAGCAGGCGATCAAGGTGCTGCTCAACCTGGCACTGATCGGTGGCGACGCTCTGATCCGCGGCGGCCAGCTGGATATCGGCGCCGAGACCCATGAGGGCATGATCGAAATCGTCATCCGTGCGGATGGCCCCCGCATCGTGCTCGATCCGGAACTGCGTAGCGCGCTAGCCGGTGGCCGCGAGGAAATGGCGATCACCCCGCGCGCGGCGGCTGCCTATCTCGCGCACGAATTGGTGCTTCAGCATGGCGGCGAGCTGCAGGTGAGCCCGCCTGAATCCGACGTGCTGCTGTTCGGCGCTTCCTTCCCGATCGGCTGATCGGTGGTTCGCCGCGGCCGCGCGGTTCTAACCGGGAATTAACCCACGCTCCCCCATGGTGCATCCGGAAATTTCCACCGGGGCCCCATGGACGACCTGTTGCAGGACTTCATCGCAGAGACGCGCGAGACGCTGGAAGCGCTCTCGGGTGAAATCGTCGCGTGGGAGGCCCATCCCGACGATCGCGCGCGCCTCGATGCGATTTTTCGCTTCGTTCACACGGTGAAGGGAAGCTGCGGCTTTCTGGACTTGCCGCGGCTGGAGCGGCTGGCGCACGCGGCGGAAGACGCGCTGGCGCAGGTGCGCGACGGGATTCGTACGCCGGATCGTGCGCTGGTCAACGCGGTGCTCGCGGTGGTCGACAGGATCGGCGAAATCGTGGAGGCGATCGATGCCGGCCATGCGCTCGATCATGGGGGCGAGGATCTTCTGATCGCGGCGCTTGCTGAGGGATCGCAGCAGGTCGCCGCCGTTGCCACCATGGCCGGCCCGCGCGCGCCGTCTCGCAGCGTTCGCCTCAATGTCGATCTGCTCGATCGCATGATGGGCGGCATGTCCGAAATGGTGCTGGCGCGCAACGAACTGGCGCGGCGGCTGCGGATGGCGCCGATCGATCCTGCGGTGGAAGCGGCGCTGGAGCGGCTGTCGCTCACTGTAGGAGAGATGCGCGACACGGTGATGCGCACCCGCATGCAGAAGATCGATGCGCTGTTCTCGCCGCTGCCGCGCATGGTGCGCGACATCGCTGCGACGCTCGGCCGATCGGTGACGCTTCAGATCGAAGGATCGGACGTCGAACTCGACCGCGAGATGATCGAGGTGCTGCGCGATCCTCTGGTGCACATCATCCGCAACGCGATCGATCACGGCATCGAGGCGCCGGGCGATCGGCGCGCTGCCGGCAAGCGGGAGGCGGGCCGACTGACCGTCGCTGCACGCCAGTCGGGCAACCAGATTATCGTCGAAATTGCCGATGACGGGCGCGGGGTGGATGTCGATCGGCTAATTGCCAAGCTGGCCGCGATCGGCGTCCGCCCCGAGCGCGAGCTGCGCGCCCTGCCGTTGCACGCGCAACTTGAACTGATGTTTCATCCGGGTCTGTCCAGCCGGGACAGCGTGTCCGAAGTGAGCGGTCGCGGTGTCGGGATGGATGTCGTCAAGTCCAGCGTCGACCAGATTGGCGGACGCATCGAACTGGACAATCGCCCCGGTCAGGGGCTGCGCATCGCCATCCGGGTGCCGCTGACGCTCTCGATCATGTCAGCGATTATCGTGGGGGTCGGGAATCAGCGGTTCGCCATCCCGCGCCAGTCGATCGAGGAAATCGTCGCGGCACGCGGCCACGCGATCCGCATCGACGTGCTGGGCGACACGCCGATCGTCACGGTGCGCGAGCGTCGGATGCCGCTGCTCGACCTGGCCGAACTGCTCGACCTGCCGCAGCGGGCGGCGTCCGATGCCGCGAAGATGCTGGTGATCGTCGCCGCCGGCGCGGGCAGCTACGCGCTCGTCGTCGATCATGTGATCGACAATGAGGAACTGGTGATCAAGCCAGCCTCGCCCGCGGTGATGGCGACGGGCATCTATGCCGGGCAGACTCTGCCGGATTCCGGGCTGCCGATGCTGCTGCTCGATAGTGGTGGCATGGCGCGGGTTGCGGGCCTGGATTTCACGCGCGATCTGGACGAGGCGTTCGGCGCGGAGCCGGCTGAGCCGGAGGCGCCCGGGCTGGCGGCCTTGCTCTTCCGCGATCTCGATGGCGCGCGCCGGGCGGTGCCGCTCTCCGCCGTCGACCGCGTGGAGCAGGTGGCGGCAAGCCAGGTGTGTCACGCTGCGGGCGCCTATCGGCTGACGGTGGACGACCGGATCCTGCCGTTGGCGATGCAGGGCTCGATCCAGGGTCGCGCGCATTTCGGCGTGCTGCGGTTGAAGGACGAGGACGTCGAAGTCACCTACGCCATCGACGAGGCGCTCGACATCATTACCGTGGCGGCCGATTTCGTGCCGGCGCGCGTGCCCGGGCGCGCGGCCGGGGTCGCGCTGGTTGACGGCGAACTTGTCGAAATTTTAGACGTCCTCTGGATATTCGACACCCACGCCGACCGGGTGGCGGCGAAGGACGCGCCTTTGTGCCTTATCGCCGGCGACAAGGATGGCTGGATGGCGACGTTCGTCCGGCCGTTGCTGGAAACCGCGGGATATCGAGTGGCCACCACCCTCGAAGCGGACGACACGCCTGCAGTGATCCTGTCCGAAGATGCTGCCGATCTTCCGGCCGGCAGCGCGCCGGTCGTGCGGCTGCGGCGCAAGCGTCAGGCGGAAGCGGGGGACGAAAGCGTGTACCGCTATGATCGCGCCGGACTGCTGTTTGCGCTCGAAGCCCGCGTGGGAGCGCGATGATGGAACGTCTGTTTCTACTCGCCGAACTCGCCGGTCGCACTGTCGCCATCGATTCCGACCAGGTCGAATCGGTGGTCGATATCGGCGAAGTAACTGCCGTTCCCCGCGCCGCCAAGTCGATCCGTGGGCTGGCCGCGCTGCGCAGTCGCGTCGTCACGGTGGTGGACACCGAAGCCGCGTTGGGGCTGAACGGCTGCAGCCTTGCCCGCCGAGCGGTGATCACACGGGTCGACGGGCATTTCTATGCAATGCTCGTCGACGTGCTAGAAGATGTCGCGCCGTTCGAACTGCGGCCACTTGCAAGTGGCGTCGTTTTGGAAGGGGCATGGCGAAACGCGGCGCGCGGCATGGTGGAGCGTGACGGAGAACCCGTGCTGGCGATCGACCTGAGCGTCCTGGTACCGAATACCGACCTGCTTGCCTGCCAAGATTAACGATACCATTACACCTTGTCTGGCAAAAGTGAGGGCCAAAAACACCTGCCAGCGGGATCCGGGGAAGATGAAAACGTGCCTCGTCGTGGACGATTCGAAGGTGATCCGAAAGGTCGCCCGGCACATTCTTGAGACGTTGGAGTTCGACGTCCGGGAAGCTGCCGATGGACGGGAGGCGCTCGATTCGTGCCTCGCCGACGTTCCAGACGTGATCCTGCTCGACTGGAACATGCCGGTAATGAGCGGCATGGATTTTCTTCGTGCATTGAAGGAAGCCGGGCTGCCGCAACGGCCCAAGGTGGTGTTCTGCACCACCGAGAACGGCATGGCGTATATCCGCGCCGCGATCGAAGCTGGCGCCGACGAATATGTAATGAAGCCGTTCGATCGCGAGACGCTGGAGAGCAAGCTGCAGATCGTCGGCGTCGCCTGAACGGCAGCGGCAGACCGCATGACCACCCCGCTAGCATCGCTTCCGCCGGAGCGGCCGACTGTGCCTTCTGGCCAAGGCCGTGTGCTGATCGTCGACGACTCGGTCGTCGCGCGATCGGTGCTGAGCCGCATGGTGGAAGGAACGCGCCGCTTCCATGTCGTCGCTGCGCTGAGCGAGGCGCGCAGTGCCCTGGAGTATCTGCGTACGCATCGAGTGGACATCATCCTGCTCGACATCGCGATGCCTGGTATCGACGGACTCACCGCCCTTCCGGATATCGTCATTGCTGGGCGGGGGGCGAAGGTGCTGATCGTCTCTTCCTCCGCCGATGAGGGCGCTGCGACAACCCTGCAGGCGCTTGCTCTCGGCGCGGCGGACACGCTGGTAAAACCGGGCGTCGGCGCTTTTGGGGGGCGCTTTGCCGAGGTGCTGGAGGAGCGCCTCGCCAAATTGTTCGAATCCGCAGCCGAGGCGCCGCTTTTGCCGCAGAGCCAGGGCCGCCCGACCCTTCCAGGCGCTTCGGGAGCGAGCATCGCGCTCGATCCTTTTCAGATCGTCGCGATCGGCGCTTCCACGGGCGGCATTCACGCGCTTAGCCAATTGCTGCGAGAGATTCCGTCAAGCTTCCAACAGGCCATCCTGGTGACGCAGCATCTGCCGCCCAGCTTCATGCAGTACTTCGCGACACAACTGGCGGTGCTGGGCGGGCGACCGTGCGAAGTCGCGACCGATCGTTTGCGCATTCGGCCGGGCCGGATCATCATTGCGCCCGGCGAGGCGCATCTCCGCGTCGTGCGCACCTCTGAAGGAGCAGCGATCCGGCTGAGCACCGACTGGGCGAAAAGCGGCTGCATGCCTTCAGTGGATCCGATGTTCGAGAGTGTGGCGGAAGTCTACGCTAGCCGCGCGGTGGGCGTGGTGCTGAGCGGTATGGGGCGGGACGGCTGCGAAGGTGCCGGGCGCCTGATCGATGTAGGCGCCACCGTCCTTGCCCAGGATCAGGCCACCTCCGTTGTCTGGGGAATGCCGGGAGCTGTGGCCAGCGCGGGACGGGCGACCGCCGTGCTGCCGCCCGATGAAATCGGCCGCCTTATTGTACGGGGGGCGGCCCGGTGATCGGCGGTGAAACTCCCTCGGCGGGCGCGATGCAGTTGATAGGATCGCTGCTCGAACAGCGTACCGGCCAGCAGATCGCCGCCAATCGCGCATGGCGCATCGAAACCGCACTGAAGCCGCTGCTGCGCGAACACGGACTGGCCACGGTGGACGCGCTGGTCGGCCGACTGATCGCCTCGCGCACCGGCGAATTAGCCGACAAGGTGGTTGATGTGTTGCTGAACCAAGAGACCAGCTTTTTCCGCGACGGCGCGGTGCTGGAGCATCTTGTCGACGCAGCAGAGGCGATGCAGGCCGAATTGGCGGGGCGGCGTCTGCGAATATGGTCCGCCGGCTGCTCGACAGGGCAGGAGCCGCTATCGCTGGCGATACTGCTCGCCGAGCGGGCGGATACCTTTGCGACGCCGCCGGAAATCGTTGCCAGCGACGTGTCACCCGCCGCGATCGCGCGCGCGCGCGCCGGCCGCTACTCGCAGTTCGAAATTCAGCGCGGCCTTTCGATCCGCCGGATGGTGCGATGGTTCGACGCCACCGGCGCGGGTGAATGGGTCGCAAATCCCGATCTGGTCCGCTGCATTCAGTTCCGGCGGCACAATCTAACGGCGGACGCGCCCCCGCCGGGCCGGTTCGACATCATCCTGTGCAGGAACGTGATGCTCTATTTCTCGCCAACGCTGCGGCGCCTGGTGTTTGATCAGCTCGCCGGCGCCATTCGTCCCGGCGGCCTGCTGGTGCTGGGGGCGGGAGAGACGGTGATCGGCCTGACTGACCGCTTCACACCCAGCCAAGTATTCCGCGGTATGTACACTACCGTCGAAGCGCCGCCGCCGCTCGCCGCCATTGCCTGAAACCCGGACTGCAGTAGAAGAGCGCATGATCGATGGGCTTGAGATACTGGACGCGCCTTCGCCAAACCATGGCGACCGCTTGCTGCCGATTTCGATGATCGTGCTCCATTACACCGGTATGGAGAGTGGGGAGGCGGCGCTGGCGCGACTGCGCGACCCGGGGGCGCAGGTCTCCGCTCATTATTTGGTCGAAGAGGATGGCCGCGTCTTTCGGCTGGTGTCCGAGGATCGCCGCGCCTGGCACGCCGGGCGGGGGCAATGGCGCGGGATCACCGACGTTAATTCTGCCTCAATCGGGATCGAGATGGTCAACCCCGGCCATGAACATGGCTATCGACCGTTCACACCCGAGCAGATGGGGGCGCTGATCCCGCTTGTCGCCGATATCAAGGAGCGCCACGGCGTCACTCGCGGCAATGTGGTGGGTCATTCAGACGTCGCGCCGGCCCGCAAGCAGGATCCGGGCGAGTTGTTCAACTGGCATGCACTGGCCCGACTGCGGCTGGCGCTGCCGCGGCCGACGCGAAATCTCGTCGATCCCGGCTGGCCGGATGGCGGCTTCATGCTGGCATTGGAACGGTTCGGCTATGATGTCACCGATCCGGTGGCGGCCGTGACCGCGTTCCAGCGCCGCTTTCGCCCGGAGATGATTGACGGCGAGATCGATATGGAATGCCGATGTATCCTGCTGGCGCTGTTGCTGCCCAAGCCGCAGGGTGAAGATTGAGAAACTCGGGAGGATTAACTTCAAATCCTTACGAACTCGCAAGCGAAGTTTGCTGAACTGTTGCTCGGAGGAACAGTCGGTGAGCTTTTCGATTCGCCCGCCTATGACGGCAATCGGCCCGATCCATGTGCGGATGACGGGAACGGTACGTGGGGACGAGAAGGGGCCTGGCGTCGGGATCGTCAACGCCCCCACCGCAGCGGAGGCGACCGCCGAACTGCAACGCGTAGCGCGCGTTTCCGGTGCCGATAAGGTGGTGAGCGTGGCATCCGACTATCGCCGCGCTGCGCTTGCGGGCGGCACCACCAGCACTCAGTGGCGCATTGAAGTGCAGGCGTGGGGGACCGCCATGGCGCCCGCTAAGGTGGATCCTGCCGAAGCCGCAGAGCGCGAGAAGGCGGAAAAGGCGGGTCGGACCCGCGGAGATGCCGAGAAGACTGCGAAAGATGGAACGCCCCGGCCGACCGACTCGATCACGCCGGACAGAGCGATCGTCGACGACACCGCAAGGGAGACCCCTACCGTATCCGCGTCCGAACTGGCCGCCGCTCCGGTGGCTTCCGACACCAGTTCCGCGGCACCGGTCGACGATGCTGTTTCCACGCCGCCAATCCAGGACCTCTGAACAGCTTGCGCGCTGGCGCCGAACCGCTAGAGCGGAGACGTCAGAGGGTCGGGCGGCCGCCGCCTGCTTGCGAAAGCGGGGGGAGGAAAGTCCGGGCTCCACGGAACGACGGTGGCGGGTAATGCCCGCCGGGGGTGACCCCAGGGAAAGTGCCACAGAGAGCAGACCGCCCACTGTCCCGGTTCGCCGGGGTAAGGGCAAGGGTGAAAGGGTGCGGCAAGAGCGCACCGCGCGACCGGTAACGGAAGCGGCTTGGTAAACCCCACCGGGAGCAAGACCGAATAGGGACGGCACATGCGCCTCGTTTCGGCGCGTCGTCCGGGTTGGTTGCTGGAGCGGCGGAGCGATCCGTCGCCTAGAGGAATGGTCGCCTATCCTTCGCAAGAGGGTGGACAGAACCCGGCTTACAGACCCTCTGGCATTTATCTGGACGATGCTGCGGCGCGGCAAGGTCTGGCCTTTAGCCTGCCTCGCGCCTATCTGGACGGCTATGGCGCGACACACGCGATCGATGGACTGGGGCTTTCCCCGCTGGCGCGAGTACGGTTCGGAGCGCGAGGCTGCGCGCGTGCGGCTGTGCGATCGCGACGGCTGCGACAAGCCCGGAGATCGGCCGGCGCCTAAGTCTCCGAATAACCCCGAGCGATGGTATTTCTGCGAGGAACATGCCGCGGAATACAACCGCAACTGGGACTATTTCGCGGGTTTGACTGCAGAAGAGGCGGCCCAACGCGAGGCGAACGAGCGCCGTACGGCGAACGGCTATGCGCAATCGGCTACAAACAGCTGGGCAGGCCCGGGCGACGGCAGCCGCTCGCGCGACGAGATGAAGGCACTGGAAGTGCTGGAACTGGACGTCGATGCGACTTTCGAGGCCGTGCGTGGCGCCTGGCGGCGGCTCGCCAAGGAATTCCACCCCGATGTACGTCCGAACGATGCGGATGCCGCCAAGCGCTTCCAGGCGATCCAGGCGGCCTATGACGTGCTGAAAAGTGTTGAGGACCGGCGCCAATGGAAACCGCAGTGACACAGCTGGTCACGTCCAACTGGGGCAATGCCGTGCTGGTGTGCGGCAAGTGTTCAAAGAAGCTGGGCGGCGGGTTCGGGTTGAAGGGCAAGACTTCGCTCACCAAGGCGCTACGCAAGCAGTTTGGTTTGGGAAAGGGCCGCAAGGCGGAGGTCGGGGTCGTCGAGACCAAATGCCTAGGCCTGTGCCCGGGCGGCGCGGTGACAGTGGTGAACGGCGCAAAGGCGCGCGAATGGCTGATCGTGAAGAAGGGCGCCGATCTGGAGGAAGTCGGGCGCGAATTGGGGCTTTCCTAAGGTCGGAGCTACTGCGCTCGCCACATCCCACCACTATTCCTGCAAAGGCGGGAGTCCATCCGCCTTTGCGTGGAGAAAAGAACCGTGCTTCAGCGCCAATGGATTCCCGCCTTCGCGGGGAGGACGAGGTAATTCGCTGGCGTTGATGGCTTAGCTCACCCGAAAGCGGCTACGCGTACCGCGCCGCGGTTTCGCGAATTAGGGCGATCATGTTGGGGATGCCCTGGGTTCGGTTTGAGCTCAGCTGATTTTTGAGGTCGAATGGAGCGAGCGCGGCTTCAATGTCGGTCGCCTGTATCTCGGCCGGGGTGTGGTCCTGCACCGTCAGCAGCACCAGCGCAATGATGCCCTTGGTGATCGCCGCGTTGGAGTCCGCCAGGAAGTGGAGCCGGCCATCCTCTAGCCGGGTGGGATAGACCCATACTGAGGCCGAACAGCCCCGCACCAGCGTCGCGTCGGTCTTAAGGGGTACGGGCATGTCCTCGAGCCCTTTGCCGAGCTCGATCAGCAAGCGATAGCGATCGTCGGCGTCTAAAAACCCGTATTCTTCTTGGAGATCGGCGAGGCTGGTCATGGCCACTGCGCTAGCGGGCTCGCGCGGGATTCGCCAGCCTCGCCGCTATTTCGCGGGCGTCGCGCCGAAGCGCAGGCCGAGCCGGGGACGGGGCGTCCGCTCCGGGGTCGGAGTGGGGCGGGGCTCGGCCATCGGTTGGGTGGTAGCGCTCACAGGTCCACCCCCGCGGCTATCGCTTCGAGCTTGCGGATGCGTTCCTTCAGATCCGCCAGTTCGATGCGCGAGGCGGCGTTGGGTATCGCCGTCGCCGCGACTTCCGGCCGGTGCAACTCGGCCAGTTCGCGATGCTTCAGCGCCAGCCAACTGCGCCAGCCCGACAGCGCCGCGCCGGTAAGCATCCCAAGGCCAGCCAGGCCGGACAAGGCGAGCGTGATATAGAGTTGAGGGTCGCTGGTCATGGTTCCTGCTCCCGAAAACATGGCTTAGATCCGGTTCTTGTCGCGCAGCTTCTCGATCTCGTGGTCGAGCCGCAGGCTGTTTTCATTGTCGGTGATGACGCGCTCGAGCACCTGGACGCGCTCCTTGAGGGCGCGGATCTCGTCGCGTAGGCGGTCGGCCTCGAACTTCTCGGCCGGGTCTCGGCTCGCAAGCCCTTCAAGCCTGCCATCCCGGCCCTTGACCATGCCGTAGCGCGCCTGGAGAACCTTGCCGATCGTGATCACGACGATGATGGCCACGACCATTTCGAACGGGTTCATTGCACCTTACTCCCCTAGTCGGCGCACGTGGCGCCTCAATTCCCTGCTTGCGATGCCTGGGCGGCGCGCAGGGCGCGGCGGCGGGGGCGATCGCGGCTTTCAGCGAGGGCAATAGCTCCCCCGCACAGTGCGGCAAGCACTGCGAGCATGACAATCATCGAAATTTCCTTGCTTAGAAGAAGGTGGGAACGTTTCTTCAGTTCAGCGGCGCGTCGCGCAGCTTCTCGATCTCTTCGGCGAGGCCCATGCCACGGTCGGTGAGGATCCGCTCGAGCACCTGGACCCGCTGTTCCAGCCGCGCCGTCTGGGCGGCGTATTGGGCAGCCTTTTCCGCGGTCATCTGGGCTTCGATTTCCATGCGGCGCTCCCACAGCTTGAACAGCGGGCGGAAGAAGACACCGCCGATGATCGCTACCAGGCCGCAGCTGATGCCGAGAATGGGGATCAGGATCGGGGAAAGCATGGTTTGCGTTCCTTTCAGTTCGAGCGGGTGCGGAGCGCTTCGATCTCGCGATCGAGCAGGTGCGCGCCGCCGGTCACGATGCGTTCGACATTGGCCAGCCGATCCTTGACCGAGCCGAGCTCGGCGCGCAGCTGGGCGTTTTCCTGGCTGAGCAGCTTGATCCGCTCGATCGCCTCGTCATCTCGCTTGGGATAGACGGCTTTGCCCCAGCTATTTTCCAGCGGGTAGCCGTTCTTGATCCGCAGCCAAGTGGTGAACAGCCAGCCTATCGTGCCCAGAAAACCCAGGCCAATTCCCGCCAGGATGATCCAAGGAAGGAAGGGGGCGAGTTGCAGTTCGATCATGGTGTGTCTCCCTGAACTCAGCGCAGCGCGTCGATAGCGCGGGCGGTGCGCTCGGCGGGTTCGGTGGCGATCCGCTCGAGCACGGCGATCCGGTCTTCCAGCCGGCTGATCTGGCCCGCGAGCCGTTCGTTCTCGGCTACCAGCAGGGCGATCTTGCGGGCGGCATCCGGATCGGCCTTGTCGATGTTCGCCCCGAAATCGTCGCTGATCGAATAGCCGTGCTTGGCACGGATCCAGTTGTTCACGACCCAGCCAATGGTCGAGATCGCGACGATGGCGATCACGAAGCCGGGGCCACTCAACCAGTTCATTGTCTGCCTCCCAGTTGACTGCCGGCGCGGTTAGCGCAGGCTGTCTATTTCGTCAGCGAGCCGGGTGTTGCGGCTCGTGTAGAACATCTCGATGTCAGCCAGCCGACGATCGATGTCGCGAAACTTCGAGCGGACCTCCGCAGTCGAGCGCTTCGGGCTCGACCGCACGCCCTGCCAGAAGCGTTCGTCTTCCGGCGTGTCGTAGAGGCCTACGGGCTTGGGGTTCGCGATCCAGGCGATCACGAAGTAGCCGAGGGCGACCCAGCCGGTGGCGATGGTGAGCAGCACGGTGGCCACCCGGATCCAGGTGACATCGATCCCGGTATAATCGGCCAAGCCAGCGCAGACGCCCATGAACTTGCGGTTTTGTCTGTCGAGGTAGAATTTCGTACGAGCGGACATCTCAGTTCCTCCGTGAAGGATCGTAAGGAGCCTGTTCGGGGCGTTGCGCCGAGAGCGGGCGATAGTCGGGATTGTCGGCGGCGATGATCCGTTCGACCGTGTTTAGCCGGTCTTCCAGCATACGCGCCGTACGATACAGGTCATCGAGCAGGTTCTCATCTTCCCGGGTTATCGTCCCGGCCTGCTTCCACTTGGTGACATAGTGGAAGACCAGCCAGGGCAGTCCGATAAAGAGGATGGCGCAGACGAGGACCGGAATGAGAACCTCTTCCACCGATTATACTCCCTTACTCAGCCGCGCCTTGAGCGCTTCGAGTTCGGCGTCGACCTTCTCCGACGAACGGAGCTCGGCGATTTCCTCTTCAAGCGTCTTCGGGTTGCCGCCCAGACCCATCGCATCGGCACGACCTTCGGCCAGGTCGACGCGGCGTTCCAGGATGTCGAACCGCGAAAAGGCGTCCTGCATCTTCGCGCCGTTCGTCATTTCGCGCAACTTGGCGCGATTGTTGGCGCTTTCCAGTCGAGCGACGATCGAGTTCTGGCGCACCCGCGCCTCGCGTAGCTTGTTCTGCAGCTTGTTGATGTCCTCTTCCGAAGCGCGCAGCGCGTCGTCGAGCACAGCGATTTCCTGCTGCAGCTGGTCGCACATGTCAGCGGCCTTCTGTTTTTCAACCAGAGCGGCCTTGGCGAGATCCTCGCGATCTTTGGAAAGCGCCAGTTCGGCCTTTTCGGTCCAGCTTTCCTGAAGCTTTTCCAACTTGGCGATGTGGCGACGCATTTCCTTCTGGTCCGCAATGGTGCGGGCGGCACTGGCGCGAACCTCTACCAGCGTTTCTTCCATCTCGAGGATGATCATGCGGACCATCTTCGCCGGATCCTCGGCCTTGTCGAGCAGGTCGGTAACGTTGGCGGCGATGATGTCGCGGGTTCGCGAAAAGATACCCATGATGTGCGCTCCTTCGTGTTTTTGTGGGTGCCGCCGGAAGGGATGGGGGCCCTTCCGGCGGCCCCGGCATCCCGAGGGATGGGATGCCGGGGAGACCTCGTGTGCCGCCTCAGGCGATCGCCGGGGCCACCGCGCCTGCCATCAGAACGGCGCTGGCAAGGAAGGCGAGGGAAACCGCCAGGAAGGCGTTGCGGAGGGTGTTGATCTGGTTGGTCATGATCGGTGTTCCTGAACCTTGGTAGGTTGAAGTTGCTGCCCGTCATCGGGCTTGCTTCCATCAATGCAGGAGGCGTGCCAACTTCTGAAAAACGCGAAAATGCGCCATTTTCCTACCGATACAATATGCCGGTTGGCAAAAACCCCTTGCCAAAAGTTGGGAAAATTCACCAATGATAGGGCATGGACCGCACGACCCAAGTTATCGGAGAATCTTCCGCGTTTTTGGATGCGCTGGAACGCGCAAGCCGCGCGGCGCAGCTTGACCGCCCTGTGCTGGTGATCGGCGAGCGCGGGACCGGCAAGGAACTCGTCGCAGAACGTCTCCACCGCCTCAGCCCGCGCTGGGATCAGCCGCTAGTAACAATGAACTGCGCAGCGCTCCCCGAAACGCTGATCGAAGCCGAACTGTTCGGCCATGAGGCCGGTGCGTTCACCGGCGCTACGAAGGCACGGACCGGGCGGTTCGAAGAAGCCGACGGCGGCACGCTGTTCCTCGACGAACTCGGCACTCTTTCCATGGGGGCGCAAGAGCGACTCCTGCGCGCAGTGGAATATGGCGAGGTGACACGGATCGGATCCTCGCGCCCGATCCGCGTCGACGTGCGGATCGTTGGCGCTACCAATGAGAACCTGCCGCACCGGGTGGAAAAGGGGACTTTCCGCGCCGATCTTCTCGATCGCCTCAGTTTCGAGGTCGTCACTCTGCCGCCGCTGCGGCATCGTGGCGGCGATGTGGAGGTGCTCGCTGAATTCTACGGGCGGCGCATGGCTTCCGAGCTGGGGTGGCAGGATTGGCCCGGATGGGGACCGAACGCGCTCGATGCGCTGCTTTCCTATGACTGGCCAGGCAATGTCCGGGAACTGCGCAATGTCGTAGAGCGCGCAGTGTATCGCTGGGAGCAGGGTGGGCCGATCGATCGGATCGAAATCGACCCATTCGCCTCGCCCTATCGGCCGCGGCCCATGGCGTCGTCGATGAGCCCGGTGGAAAAACCGGCCGAGGCGGCAGTGCCTGCCGCACCTGCACCGACAATGTCGGAGCCGGCGGAGTTGAGCGGCGATTTCAAGACGCGCGTGGCGCGGTTTGAGAAGCAGTTATTGTCCCAAGCGCTGGCCGAGCATCGCTTCAACCAGCGCGCGACAGCCGAGGCGCTGGGGCTTACCTATGATCAGCTGCGGCACGCACTGCGACGGCACGATTTGCTGGGCGCCGGAGGATAGGTTTTGCGAAACGTTCGCAACTAGATGTGCGAATGCTTAGCAATAACCGTTGATCGCGGGCAGTACTCTATCTGGAGCGACGCCAGCATGCGCTCGTTCGTCTTTCGCTGGCGCAGCAAACCTGCTATGCTCTCATCTGGTCGCAAGGCCGTCCAGCACCCGTCCATAGAAGGCGCTTGGCGGATCGTCCCAATCCGGGGGGTGAAGATGCGAGCCCTTTTTCTTTGTTTACCAATGCTTGCGCTGCTCCGAGCGCCTGATGTCACCGCCCAGGAACTACCTACATTGGGTGCAGATCGGGCCAAGCTGTCCGTCTCCGGCCTGTCCTCGGGCGGCTTCATGGCGGTGCAATATGCTGTGGCCTTGTCGAGCGAAGTGATGGGCGTGGGCGTCGTCGCAGGCGGGCTATATAATTGCGGCGCCGCTTTTCCCATTTCGGTGATCTCTTCCTGCATGCAGCGCGCTTGGACCGCGCCCGCGAGCTGGTCCGCCGTAACCACTTTCTCCCGTGCCGGATCGATCGACCCGGCTGAGAATATAGCGCGCCAGCGCGTCTATTTGTTCAGCGGCAGCGAGGATGCCGTGGTGGCGCCGGCGGTGGTGCGAACGCTGCTCAATTTCTACGTCATGGCCGGCGTACCAGGCCAAGCGCTGCGCTATCGCGACGACGTGCCTGCCACTCACGCCTTCGTCTCTGCAAGTGTGGGCGGAAGGTGCGGAAAGACGAGTTCGAGCTATGTCGTTCGATGTTTCATCGCGGGGAAGCCCTACGACCAGCCGTATGAAATATTGAACCACATCTACGGACTAAAAGTGCGTGCCGCAGTAAGGCTGTCCGCCGCGCCGATGGCCTTTGACCAGCGGCCCTACGGCAGCGCGCAGGCGCTGATGGCGAATACCGGCTATGTCTTCATTCCCGCATCGTGCCGCAAGGCGGGAGCGGACTGCGCCGTGCACGTCGTGTTCCATGGCTGCATGCAGAGCGCCGACACGCTTGGCAGCGACATCATCTATCGCAGGCTGGGGTATAACCGCTGGGCTGATCGCAAT
Organism: Sphingomonas sp. HT-1; assembly: GCF_048568905.1. Lineage (GTDB taxonomy): Bacteria > Pseudomonadota > Alphaproteobacteria > Sphingomonadales > Sphingomonadaceae > Sphingomonas. The sequence continues at coordinate 123,317 of NZ_CP183770.1, forward strand.
GGCATCATCCTGCTCTATCCCCAAGTGAACCGGACGCTGCCGTTGCCAAATCCCTATGGCTGCTGGGACTGGTGGGGCTATAGCCAATGGTTCGGTTTCCAGCTGCGGCACGCGCCGCAGATCGACACGGTACGCCGGATGGTAACTCGGCTGCAGCAAGCATCCTGACAGCTATGCGGGGCCGCTACGAGCGGCGTCGCTGTCCGCCCGCCGGTTGTCGAACGCAGCGCGCGCGGCGTCGATCCGCTCCAGGTTGGCCGCAGCCCAGATCCACACGCCGCAAAATGCTTCCGCCAGCGTCCCGCCCAGATCGGTGAGCTTGTAATCGACCCGCGGCGGGATAATGGCATGGATGGTGCGGATCACCAGCCCGTCGCGCTCCATCTGGCGCAGCGTCTGGGTGAGCATCTTCTGGCTGATGCCCGGCACCGCCTTGCCGATCTGGGTGAAGCGCAACTCGCCCTGCTCGATCAGCGTTTCGAGGATCAGCATCGTCCATTTGTCGGCGACGCGGCCGATCACCTCGGTAACCAGCGCTTCCACGCGCGGGTCCATCTCCGGATAGTTGGCATGGGTGGTTGCGGCAGCGGGCATCGGGTCACTCTCTTTTGGGTGCGTATAAATCTTTCGGGTGCCTTCTTTCGTCGGGAGCCTAGCGGCGTACATCGCCGCCAGCAATCAGCACTGGAGGCGATGATGAAGACCCAAGGCAACACCATCCTGATCACCGGCGGCGGCTCGGGCATCGGCGCGGCGCTCGCGCACCGGTTCCATGATGCGGGGAATACCGTGATCGTCGCCGGGCGGCGGCGCGAGGCGCTGGAGGCGGCGTGCGAGGGGCGGGCGAACATGCACGCGCTGACGCTCGACGTGGAAACCGCCGCAGGCGTGGCGGATTTCGCCGAGCGGCTGCTGGCGGCGCATCCCGCCGTGAACGTCCTGATCAACAATGCCGGGATCATGCGGTTCGAGGCGCTCGACGCGAAGCGGGATCTCGCCGATGCCGAGGCGACCATCGCGACCAACCTGCTCGGGCCCATCCGGTTGATCGACGCGCTGGTCGAGCATCTCGCGACGAGGCCCGACGCGGCGATCGTCAACGTCACCTCGGGGCTGGCCTTCGTGCCGCTCGTGACGACGCCGACCTACAACGCCACCAAGGCGGCGATGCACAGCTACACCGTGTCGCTGCGCGCGGTGCTGGACGGGCGGGTGGAAGTGATCGAACTGGCGCCGCCGGCAGTGCAGACCGAACTCACCCCGGGGCAGAGCCAGCGGCCGGGCTACCAGCCGCTCGACGACTTCGCCGATGAGGTGATGGCGCTGTTCGGGCAGGTGCCGACGCCGACGGAAATCCTGGTCGAGCGGGTGCGGCCGCTGCGTTTCGCAGAGCGCGAGGGGCAGTTCGATGCGGTGCTGGCCCACCTGACCGCGATAGCGACGGCCCACTCGGGGTGAGTCCCCTTGATCCTCCCCGTGCCGGGGAGGATCTGACAGCAAAACGGCCGGGGATCGCTCCCCGGCCGTTTCGTTTTTCCGGATGGGCCGTCTCAGGGCGAGCGGGGCTCGCTCCGTGCGGCTCAGGCGAACAGCTTCGCCCAGCCGCGCTTGGCGCGGTCCTTCCAGTGGCCGCGGTGATAGGCGTCGGACGCCAGCAGCGGCATCACCGAACCGGCTTCCGCGAACACCATCTGCTCGATGCCGGTGTTCACCTTGCCCCAGCTGGCGGCTTCCTGCAGCGTCGAGGACGAGCAGGCGCCGTCGCGCACGTCGGCGACGGTGATCTGCACCGCGTACTTGTGCACTTCCACATCCTCATGGCCGAGGATTTCGGCGCAGACGACGGTGTCCTGGATGAAGTTCTTCGGCACGCCGCCGCCGATCATCAGCAGGCCGGTGGTGCCCGCCTGGATCTTGATCTCGGTCAGCTCGCGGAAGTCCGCGACCGCGTCGATCATCAGGTACGGCTTGCCCGCCTTCATCTGGTCGACCTGGTGCTTGACGAGGCCGAAGCCCGCCGAGCTGTCGACGAATGCTGGGCAGAAGATCGGCACGTCATGCTCATAGGCGAGCTTGACCAGGCTGTTTTCCTTCTTGCCGTGCTCCGAGAGGTACTTGCCCATCTCGCGAATGAAGGCGCGGCTCGAATAGGCGCGCGGCTCCAGCTCGTTCGCGATCTTGTTGATCGTGAAGTCGCAGTCCTGGAGCTGCTCCTCGTCGATGTACGTGTCGTAGATGCGGTCGATATAGAGCGAGCGCAGCGTGTCGTCGTCGGGGATTTCGAGCGCCTGATAGTGCTTGTGGCCCAGGCCCTCGAAGAAATCCATGTCGACGATGGTCGCGCCGGTGGCGACGATCACGTCGACCATGTTGTTGCGCACCAGCTCGGCATAAAGGTCCATGCAGCCGCCCGCCGAGGTCGAGCCCGCGATCACGAGGCAGACCGTGCAGTCCTTGTCGGCCAGCATGTCGTTGTAGATCTTGGTCGCGCGGCCGAGGTCGCGGCTGGTGAAGCTCATGTCGCTCATCGCATCGACGATCGGACGCGCGTCGAAGCTCTTGATGTCGATGTGCTTGACCTGCTTCGAAAGCAGTTCGGACTTGCGGGTATCGTTGATCGGGGCGTTGGCCGCCGCGGTCTTGGTGAGGCTGTCGGTCATGGGAACTCCCATTTTCACATGGCCGCCGTCATTCAAAGGGGACGCGGAAACCCATCTCTGCTCCCCCTCCCACGTGCGGGAGGGGGCCGGGGGGTGGGAGCCCGCTCGCCACCGGCGATCCGGTGCGAGAATGTCGGGGGCCCACCCCCAGCCCCTCCCGCAAGCGGGAGGGGAGCATCTTCGTTCGCTACGAGTGCAGCGTTACAGCTTGACGACGTTCGAGGAAACCTCGACCGCTTCGTCTTCGCCGGTGTAGAGCGAAACCATCGGCTCGTCGTCGACGATCACCGTGTCGCCGGCGGTGAAGCCGTTGAAGCCGGTGCGCATCGCGGCACCATAGGCGCCGAGCATGCCGATCTCGATATAGTCGCCCGCCTGGATGTCGGCCGGCAGCTCGAACGGGCCCGCCATGCGATCCATGTCGTCGCAGGTGGGGCCGTAGAAGCTGAAGCCCATGTCCTTGGCGTTCGAATCCGGCTCGCGGAGGAGACGGACCGGGAAGCGCCAGCCGATATGCGCCGCATCGAACAGCGCGCCATAGGCACCGTCGTTGATGTACAGCTCGTCGCCGCGACGACGCTCGACGCGCACGATCAGCGAGCTGTACTCGGCGCACAGCGCACGGCCCGGCTCGGCCCACAGCTCTGCCGAATAGGAAATCGGCAGGCTTTCGAAGGCGCGGTGGATCGTCGCGAAATAACGCTCGAGCGGCGGCGGCTCCATGCCGGGATAGCTGGACGGGAACCCGCCGCCGACATCGACGACATCGACCGTGACGCCCGCCTCGACGATGGCGGCGCGGGCGCGCTCCATCGCATTGGCATAGGCTTCCGGCGACATCGCCTGGCTGCCGACATGGAAGCAGATGCCCAGGGCATCCGCGACCTGGCGAACCGCGATCAGCAGGTCCTTGCTCTCGCCCGGGCCGACGCCGAACTTCGACGCGAGGCTCAGCTTCGAGTGATCCGACGAGACGCGGAGGCGTACGCACAGCGTGAGATCGGTGGCGCCCTTGGTGGCGCGGACGATCTTGTCCAGCTCTTCCATGCTGTCCAGGCTGAATACGCGAACGCCGTGCTCGAAATACGCCTCGGCGATGGCTTCCTCGGCTTTTACCGGGTGCATGAAGCAAAGCGTGGCTTCGGGCGCGACACCGGCGACGAGGCGAACCTCGGCGATCGATGCGACGTCGAAATGCGTGATTCCGCTCTCCCACAGGATCCGGATCAGATCCGGCGAGGGATTGGCCTTCACGGCATACATCGAACGACCCGGGAACTTCTCTGCGAAGAACCGGGCCGCACGCGATGCTGCGTGCGGGCGGACGAGCGTTACCGGCTGGACCGGACGAAGCTTAGCGATATCGGCCACGCGGGTGGTGCCGACGAGGGTGGTCGCTAACCCCAGCGCGCGATGATGCTTGTGCAACTCAAGGGACCTCCAAATGCCGTGAGGCAAACATTGACGAAAAGCTGCCTTGCGGTTGGAAGTCCCATGGGGCAGCGGAGGAGCGCACATATGCGCGTCGGTCCCCCGTGTAAAGTGATTCTGGGGTCCGTTTTTCTACGGCGAGGGATGCCCTGTGACGATTCTGCGACAGCCCACCCGCGCCGGGGTCCGCGACGCCGCCGCGAAGATGGCAGCGATCCTCCCGCCAACGCCTTTGCTGGTGCACGACGTGCGCGGCGTGCCCGTCGCGTTCAAGGCGGAAAGCCTGCAGCCGATCGGCGCCTTCAAGATCCGCGGTGCGTGGCACCGGCTGACCGCGCTGGACGAGCGGGTGCGCGACAAGGGGGTTGTCGCCTTCTCCTCAGGCAACCATGCGCAGGGCGTCGCCTGGGCGGCGAAGCGGCTGGGCATCCCCGCAGTGATCGTAATGCCGGCGGATGCGCCCCGCGTGAAGCTGGAGGCGACACTGGCGCTGGGCGCGGAAGTGGTGCGCTACGACCGCTCAACGGAGAGCCGCGAGAAGATCGCCGAGCAACTCGCTCATGCCCGGGGCGCGACGCTGGTTCCCAGCTTCGACGACCCCTGGATCATTGAGGGCCAGGGCAGTGCCGGAATCGAGGCCGCCCGGCAGATGGCCGACGCAGGACTAGAAGCTCCCGCCAGGGTGCTGGTGCCTTGCGGCGGCGGCGGGTTGTCAGCCGGCATTTCGCTTGCGCTGCCCGAGGCGGAGATAGTGCCGGTTGAGCCGGAAGGTTGGGACGACATGCGCCGAAGCCTGGAAGCGGGCTGGATCGAACCGGTGGCCGACAATCCGCCGGCAACGGCATGCGATTCCTTGCAGACGCAGCGAGTTTCTTCGCTTACATTCGACGTGCTCTCGCGGCGTGGGGCGATCGGCGTCGCGGTGAGCGAGGCCGATATTCGCGCGGCGCAACGCTGGGCTGCGGCCAAGCTGCGGCTGGTCGTCGAGCCTGGTGGCGCGGCGGGGTTGGCGGCGCTACTGCGCGGCAAGGTACAAATTGAACCCGGCCTGCTGGTGATCGTTTCCGGCGGCAATGTCGACAGGGAGGATTATGCGCGAACGCTCGCGGAAACGGAATGATGAGGGCAATGTTATCGGCGGAGCGATCGCACAGGCCGCCAGCGTCGGTACGCTCGCGCTTGGCCATTTCCTGTGGTTTGCGCTGCGCCTCGCATATCGCGGCGAACCGCGCCTGGCAGCGGCCGCCGCCTTTGTCTGTGTGGCGACGGGGGTAACGCTGTGGGCGGTGGTGACCTGAACAGCCTCTCCGCACTCTACCCGCTGATGATGAGCATCGCGGTGCTAGGTGTGCTGGCGCTCGCCTGGGGTGGCATGACAGTGCTGCGGCGCGGCGACCGAAGACGCGGTGTGCTGATGCTGATCTGCGCCGCGGTGATCCTAGGGAATGCGTTGATCTGGACGGTATAGCGGATACAATTTGTTACCGTTTCGGCTTCGACTTGAATCGACATACTCGGTTAGGTTCGCCCCGAGTTGATGGGGTTATGCGATGCGCATTCTTCTCGCGATATTGGTGTGCGTTCTGTTTGCGGCCAGGCCGGCACCAGCACAACAAGGCGCGGTTCCATCCGAGCACGCCTATGGCGCAGCGCCGGCACAGAAGCTGGACTTCTATCCGCCCAGTCGTCTGGGAGCGGCAGCGCCGCCGCTGGTAATATTCGTGCACGGCGGCGGCTGGCGGCGCGGCAGCAAGCAGAATGCCACTGGCGCGTCGAAGATCGTCCATCTGCGCGACGCCGGCTACGCCTTCGCAACAATCGACTATCGTCTGATCCCGCAGGCGTTGATAGAGCAGCAGGCCGAAGACGTGGCGGCTGCGATCGATTGGCTCATCGACCATGCGGGAGATCTCGGCTTCGATCCGACCCGCGTGATCCTGATGGGGCACAGCGCGGGCGCGCACCTTTCCGCGCTGGTCGGCACCGATCCGCAGTATCTGCAGAAGGTGGGCTTTGCGCCCGATCGGTTGCGCGGCATCATCCTGCTCGATGGCGCCAGCTACGACGTGCCAGCGCAGTTGGCAGGGGCGGGGCGAGTCATGCGGCCGATTTACGTCCAAGCGTTCGGCAGCGATCCGGCGCGGCAACGGGCGCTCTCCCCGATCGCACATGTGGCTGCGCCCAATGCACCTTCCTTCCTGATCCTGCACGTCGATCGGGACGAAGGACAACGCCAGTCGGCGGCGCTGGCGAGCGCGCTGAAAGCCTCGGGCGTCAAAGTCACGTTGCAGGCGTTCGAAGGCCGCGGCTTGCGCGGCCATGTCGCGATAAACCGCCGGTTGGGCGAGGCGGACTATCCGGCCACCGTGGTGGTGGACCGCTGGCTCAGCGCGACGCTCGCGTCACGCTGAGCCCACGGATCCTCAGCGGATCGGGCAGTTCGGATCGAGCCGCATATCGAGATATCGATCGACCGATCCCATGAGCTGATCCATCTCATGTTCGAAGAAATGGTTCGCGCCCGGGATGGTATCGTGGTGGATGGTGATGTGCTTCTGGGTGCGAAGCTTGTCGACCAGCTTTTGTACGGCACCCGGGGTCACCACTTCGTCCTGCTCACCCTGTACAATGATGCCCGAGCTGGGGCAGGGGGCGAGGAAGGTGAAGTCGAACATGTTGGCCGGCGGAGCGATTGAAATGAAGCCGCGAATTTCCGGGCGGCGCATCAGCAGCTGCATGCCGATCCAAGCGCCGAAGCCGAAGCCGGCAACCCAGGTGGTCGATGCTTCCGGGTGGAAGCTCTGCACCCAATCGAGCGCGCTGGCCGCATCGGAAAGCTCGCCTATGCCGTTGTCGAAAGTGCCTTGGCTCTTGCCGACGCCGCGGAAGTTGAAGCGCAGCGTAGCGAAACCGCGGCGCTGGAAGGTCTTGTAGAGATCCTGGACGATGCGATTGTTCATCGTGCCGCCCGCATTCGGGTGCGGGTGGAGGATCATGGCGACCGGGGCGCGGGGGCGCGGCGCGGGGGCGAACCGCCCTTCAAGGCGGCCTTCGGGTCCGGGAAAGATGACTTCGGGCAAGGCAGTTCCTGTCGAAAGGGAATAGCGCTGTGGAGCGCTCGAACGTCGTCGCTATATAAGCAGGCCTGCAATGGACGCAATTGGAACGGAATTGGCAACGCGTATCTATCTGGATCATGCGGCGACCACGCCGATCCTGCCCGTCGCGATCGCTGCGGCGGCGGAGGGGATGGCGCGCTGGGCGAATCCATCCTCGCCGCACGGCGATGGGCGCGCAGCCAAGGCGGCGCTGGAGGATGCGCGCCGCCGCATCGCCGCAGCCTATGGCTGGGCGCACGAGTGTGTGCTGACCAGCGGGGCAAGCGAATCGCTGGGCATCGCGCTCGGGCGCAGCGTTGCCGCCAGGCGGATCGTCACCGCAGTGGAGCATGACGCTGTGCTACGCCTTTCCGAAGGTGCCACGGTGCTGCCGGTCAACGCGAACGGCCACGTGGAGATGGACGCGCTAGCGCGCGCGCTGGACGGCGCAGGGCGTGCGCTGGTCTGCGTGCAATGGGCAAACAGTGAAACGGGCATCCGCCAGTCGATCGCGGCGATCGCAGGCGCGGTGCACGACGCGGGCGGGATCCTTCTCGTCGATGCGGCGCAGATGCCGGCGCATGCCGATGCCGAGGTGCTGCGCCACGCCGATCTGGTCGCAGTCTCTGCCCACAAGCGAGGCGGGCCGCCGGGGATCGGCGCGCTGCTGGTCCGCGATTTTGGCGTGCTGCTTCCGACGGGCGGCCAGGAGAAGGGGTACCGGGCAGGCACGGAGAATCTGCCCGGCGCGCTCGGCTTTGCCGCGGCTGTGGAGGTGCCGGAGGATCTCGCACACATGGCGGCGCTGCGCGCACGGCTCGAGGCGGCAATCCTCGGCGAGGGCGGCGAAGTGGTGGGCGCCGCGAGCCCGCGTAGTCCGCTGATCGGTGCCTATCGCATGCCGGGGGTCTCTTCAGCCGCGCAGCTTATCCGCTTCGACCTGGCCGGCGTGGCGGTCTCGGCGGGGAGCGCCTGTTCCTCCGGCAGCATGCGGCCTAGCCATGTGCTGACGGCTATGGGATGGAGCGAGCCTGCGCTGCGCGAAGTCGTCCGCGTCAGCTTCGGCCGCGGCACGACCGAAGACGATGTAGATCGTTTCGCCGCGCTGTGGCGGCAGACCGCAGCAGACGCACGGACTCGCGCGGCATGATCTACCTCGATTATCAGGCGACGACACCCCTCGCGCCCGAGGCGCTGGCAGCGATGTTACCCTGGCTGGAGCATCAGCACGCCAATCCGCATTCCCCCCACGCCCCCGGTCGCGCAGCCAAGGCAGCAGTGGATGTGGCGCGCGCGCGCATAGCGGCGCTGCTGCCGAAGCATGGGGTGACGGCGTTCACCAGCGGCGCGACCGAGGCGCTGAACTGGGCGATTCAGGGCACGAAGGGCGGCATTGTGACGCTGGCGACCGAACATGCCGCGGTGCTGGACACGGCTGCGGCCGAAGCGGCGTCGGGCCGGCCGGTAACGGTGTTGCCAGTCGGTGGCGACGGGCTGGTCGATCTGGAGGTCGCACGCCAAGCGATTGCGCCTGGCACGGGGCTGGTTGCCGCGATGCTGGTTAACAACGAAATCGGTGTGATTCAGCCGATTGCGGCGCTGGCGGAGATCGCCCATGCCGCCGGCGCGCTGTTCCTTTGCGATGCGGTGCAGGGCTTTGGCCGCGTGCCGATCCCCAATACATGTGACCTGATCGCCATCTCCGCCCATAAGATACACGGTCCCAAGGGGATCGGCGCGTTGTGGTTGCGCGACGGCGTGGCGCTAGCGCCGCTGCTGCACGGCGGGGGGCAGGAGGTGCCCGGCCGATCGGGCACGCTCTCCCCTGCACTCTGCGCCGGCTTCGGGGCGGCGGCTAAGTTGGCGGTAACGCGGGAACAGGCCGATGTCGCACATGTCGACCGGCTATTCGCGCTGGCACGCGCCGCATTTGCCGGCGCTGGCTGGCAACTTAACGGGTGCGAGCGACAGCGCTATCGCGGCAATATAAACGTTCGGCGCGAGGGCCTGGACGTTGCCCGCCTGATGGCCGATCTACGCGGCATCGCCTTTTCTGCAGGCTCGGCCTGTGCCAGCGGATCGGGACGCTCCAGCCATGTCTTGCGAGGCATTGGGCTTTCCGATGCCGCCGCGCGTTCCAGTATCCGCATCGGCTTCGGCCGCATGACCAGCGAGGGGGAATTAATGACCGCGCTCGACCGACTGTTGGCCGCAGCCGATGCACAGCGGGTGCCGCTATGATCCGCGTTCGCTTCGAAGGGCCCGGCGGCCAAGTGCAGGATGTGGAGGCCCCCCCCGGTGCGCGGCTGCTGGAAGTGGCGCAGAATGCCGGTCAGCCGCTAGAAGGTACGTGCGAGGGGCAGATGGCCTGTTCGACCTGCCATGTTATCCTGCCCGCCGTCGATTTCAGCCGGCTTCCCGAAGCGAGCGAGGAGGAAGAAGATATGCTGGACCTCGCAATTGGGGCGGTGCGCACCAGCCGCCTCGCCTGCCAGATCGTACTGAACGACACGCTCGACGGGCTTACCGTACAAATTCCCTCCGCGCACCGCGACATGCAAGGTCGCTGAGGCGAGTCCGCCTCGATGATCAGCCCTTGCGTGGTTCGCCCTCGCTGAGCTTGGCGAGCAGTGTCGCCATTTCCGTGGGCAGGCTGGTATCGTCGATATAGGCGTTGCGAAGCGCGGCAGCGACGCCGTCGCACGGGCGCGGCGCCTTCACGCGTTGAAGTGTTGCCACGTTTGCCTCTCGGGCGTTCGAGGATGCCGTCTGTACCACGCGCTCAAAACGACTATGCAACGCATTCGTTGCTTTGCATTTCTGCGGTTTATCGCAGTTGTGCGGTTTCTGGACGATAGGCGGACGGCGTGACGGACTTTTCCCTTTCCGAGACACTCGATCGCATTCGTGCCCACTCCCCATTCCTGAACCAGGCACTCAACCGAGAAAAGGACCTTGCGGAAGACCCCGCCGCAGCCCTCGACGATCCACTGGCTGCAGCGCGCGCGTCGGCGAGCGACCAGCCGATCGCCCGGCAGTTGCGCATCGAACGCCGCCGGCTTGCGCTGATCGCTGCGATCGGTGATCTTTCCGGTGCCTATGATTTCGACCGGGTGTCGCGGCTACTGAGCGACTTTGCCGACTTGGCGTTGGATCGCGCGATCGTAGCGGCAATCCGCGAACGCACGCCGGATGCGCCGGTGCGAGGCTTTGCGGCGCTCGCGCTGGGCAAGCAGGGCAGCCGCGAACTCAATTATTCGTCCGACATCGACCCGATCCTGATCTTTGACCCCGAAACGCTGCCGTGCCGCCCGCGCGAAGCGCCCGAGGAAGCTGCCGTCCGAATCGCCCGGCGCGTGCTGGAACTGCTCCAGTCCCGCGATGGCGACGGCTATGTGCTGCGAGTGGACCTGCGGCTGCGGCCCTCGCCCGAAGTAACGCCGATCGCGCTGCCGGTAGACGCGGCGATCAGCTATTATGAGAGCCAGGCGCTACCCTGGGAACGGGCCGCCTTTATCCGCGCCCGCGCGGCGGCCGGGGATCTGGCGCTGGGGCAGCATTTCCTCGACGCGATCCGCCCGTTCGTGTGGCGGCGCGCGCTGGATTACGGCACGATCCGCGAGATCCAGGAAATCTCCCGCCGCATTCGCGATCATTACCAGCAAGGGCAACGCTTCGGCCCCGGCTATGATCTCAAGCGCGGGCGCGGCGGCATTCGCGAAGTGGAATTCTTCGCGCAGATCCACCAGCTGATCCATGGTGGTCGCGATCCTGCGCTGCGCGCACCAGCGACGCGCGATGCGCTCGCCGCGCTCGCGGGAGCCGGCCGGATCGACCCCGACGAGACTGCCGCGCTCGACGCGGCCTATGTGCTGCTCCGCACGATCGAGCATCGGCTGCAGATGATCGACGACCGCCAGACTCACACGCTACCGAGCGATCCGGCCGCGCTGGATCACGTCGCGCGGCTGCACGGCGTAGCCGATGGCGCCGCGCTGATTGCGCTGCTCCAGCCGCAGGTGGAGCGGGTGGGGCGCATCTATGATGCGCTCGCGGAGGCGGGCGGCGGCGGCGTTTCGAGCGATCCGGATCTGCTCGGCGAACGGCTGGCGAAGGCGGGGTTCGCCGATGCCGAAACGCCTCGCCGCATCATTGATGGGTGGCGGGGGGCGACCTATCCGGCGCTGCGCAGCCCGGCGTCGCAAGGGGCGCTGGAAGCGGTGCTGCCCGTGCTGATCGACGCGTTCGGCACGGCGCCGGATCCGCAACATGCAATCACCCGCTTCGACGCGATGCTGAAGCGGCTGCCCAGCGCAATCAACATCTTCCGCCTGCTGGAGGCGCAGCCGGCACTCACCCGACTGCTCAGCACGATCCTCAGCCATGCGCCGACGCTGGCCGAGCAGCTCGGCCGCAGAGCCGAACTGCTCGACGGGCTGATCGATGCGAGCGCATTTGCGCCGATGGAGGACGGCGCCGCACTGGCCAAGGCGATGACAGCAGCGGAGCGGGGCGCAGATTATCAGTGGCAGCTCGAACATGTCCGGCGCCTCGTCAACGAGAAGCGCTTCGCCCTCGGTGCGCAGATCGTCGCAGGCACTAGCGACCCGCTCGACGTCTCCGCTGGCTATGCGCGGGTGGCAGAGGCGGCAATCCAGGTGCTCGCCGCGGCTACGGTCGAGGAATTCGCCGGCCAGCACGGGCGCGTGGCGGACAGCGAACTGGTAATCCTTGCGCTCGGACGCATGGGGGGCGCGGCCCTGACCCACGCTTCGGATCTCGACCTCATTTATTTGTTCACCGGCGACTATGCGGCAGAATCCGATGGCCGACGCCCGCTGGGCGCGGTTACCTATTACAACCGGCTGGCCCAGCGCGTGACGGCGGCGCTGTCAGTGCCGACGGCGGCGGGGCCGCTCTATGAAGTGGACACGAGGCTGCGGCCTTCGGGCACGCAAGGGCCGCTTTCGGTGTCGCTCGAAGGCTTCGCGGCCTATCAGGAAAAGGATGCCTGGACCTGGGAACATATGGCGCTGACGAGGGCGCGGCCCGTGTACGGTTCCGAAGCGGCGCGTGCGCAGGTGGAGGCGATTATCGCCCGCGTTTTGCACGGCGCGCGACCCGAGCGGGACATTCTTGCCGACGCGCGTAAGATGCGGGCGGATATGGCGGCGCACAAGCCGCCGATCGGTCCGCTGGATGCCAAGCTGCTGGATGGCGGACTGGTAGATCTGGAGTTCGCCGTGCACGTACAGCAGCTATGTCACCGCACCGGCTTCAATCCGCGGCTGGAGCAGGCGATCGATGCACTGGTCGGGCAGGGTTTGATGCCGGCTTCGGCCCGGACTGCGCATGATTTCCTTACACGGTTGCTGGTGACCCTGCGGCTCGTTGCGCCCGATGCGCAGCCGCCGGGCGAGAACACCCGGGCGCTGATCGCCCGCGCGCTCGGCCTGCCCGATTGGGAAGCAGTGGTTGCGGCGCTCTACGCGACACGGCAGGAGGTGCGCGACTGCTGGGCCGCGATCCAGGCAGGCAACTGACGGAGACCATATGATGAGCATCGAGCAGGGCGACGCGCTCCCCAAGAACGCGCTGGCAGCGGCGGACGGCAGCGCGCTGGCGCTTCCGGACTGGGGCGCAGGCGCGCCGCTCGTTCTCTATTTCTACCCAAAGGACGATACCTCGGGCTGCACCCGCGAGGCGCAAGATTTCACCGCGCTGATGCCCGAGTTCACCGAGCTCGGCGTGAAGCTGCTCGGCATCTCGAAGGATTCGCCCGCCAAGCATCAGAAATTCACCGCCAAGTACGACCTCACCGTGCCGCTCGCCACCGACGAGGACGGCACGCTGATGGAGGCGCTGGGCGTGTGGGTCGAGAAATCGATGTACGGGAAGAAGTACATGGGCATCGAGCGCTCGACCTTCCTGTTCGACGCTGCGGGCATGCTGGTGCGCGCCTGGCGCAAGGTGAAGGTGCCTGGTCATGCCGCCGAGGTGCTGGAAGCCGCAAAGGCGCTCGGGTGACCGAAAAGCAAAGCGTGGGCGAGGCGGTGCGGGCGGTGCTCGACGCCGCCGACCCGACCGACAAGGTGATGCGGGCCCGCGCCGCCGCGCGCGACTGGCGGCTGGGCCGTCTCGACTTCCGCTTCGAGGTCGCCATGCCCGATCGCCCGGCGCGCCCCGCCGCGCCTGAATTGCTGCCGCCCAACCGCATGCCCAAGCGCGGCCGCGGCGGCTCCGAACGCGGCCGGATCGCGCTGATTCATGCACTGGCGCATATCGAATTCGTCGCGATCGATCTGGCGTTCGACCTGGTCGGCCGCTTCGGCGCGCAGTTCCCGACCGGCTTTATCGACGACTGGATGCGCGTCGGCGCCGACGAGGCGATGCACTTCGCGCTGCTCGACCGCCGGCTGCGCAGCCTGGGCAGCTGCTATGGCGCGCTGCCGGCGCATGACGGGCTGTGGGATGCCGCGACCGAAACCGCCCATGATGCCAAGGCGCGGCTGGCGATCGTGCCGATGGTGCTGGAAGCCCGTGGCCTGGATGTCACGCCCGCGACGATCGAGCGGTTCGAATCCGCCGGAGACCGGGTAACGGCGAGGATCCTGACCCGTATCGTTACTGACGAAATCCGCCATGTAAGGGCTGGTACGGAGTGGTTCGAGTCGGCCTGCAAGGCCGCTCGTTGCGTGCCGGAAACGACGTGGCAGGCATTGGTTCGTACCCACTTCCGAGGTGCGGTTAAGCCGCCGTTCAACGACTCGGCGCGCGACTCAGCCGGTCTGACGCGCGATTACTACCAAGCGCTTGTCGACGGCTGATTATCCTCCAAAAGAGTCCTTAAGCGGGACGGAGAGGACAGGGGCTGCCCAATCCGTTCGCACCATCCTGAAGCGATGCGCCGGGTCGCACGGTGTGGGCTTCCATGATTTGCCGGGGACTCATGGCTTCACCGTCCGAACGCAAGAACGACGATTTCGCACGCAAGTTCCGGGATTTGTTCACCACACGCGATGTCATCCTGCATGATGGCCGGGGCCTGCGCCGGTTCAGCATCTGCGGCCGCTCGCAGGCGCTGTTCGCTAGTGCCGCCGCGCTGACCGTGCTGTTCTCGGGCTATGGGGTGTCGCAGGCGATGGCCGGCGCGATCACCTTCACCGGCGCCGCCGCCAATCCAGGCTCGCCCGAGGCACAGGTGGCGGCGATGCGCGCCGAAGTCGCCCGGATGCGCGCCGAGGTCGCCGCTGCCAAGCAAGAAGCGCGACTGCATGCCGAGAAGATCGAACAGCGGCAGGCGATGCTGAACGCCGTCGTTTCCGGCAAGGCCGACCGCACGGTGCTGGCGCAGGAGCTTCCCGCGGTGCCGCAGAAGACTAGCGCGCTCGCCCGAGAGATCACCGCACCGCTGCGCCGGCTGGAGGCGCGTCAGGTGGCGCTGGCCGTCAAGGCGCAGCAGGTCGGCAAGGCCCGCGTACGCGAAGCGACCGCCCGGATCCGCAAGCTGGGCCTTTCGCCCAGCCGCTTCGTCAAGGCCGAGGTGGCGATGGGCGGGCCCTATGAACCCGTCAGCGATGAGGAAGCCGCAACCGCCAGCATGGCCGATGCGGATGCGCAGTTCCGCTCGCTGTTCCTCACCTGGAAGAAGCTGGATTCGATCGAATCGACGTCGATCTCCATTCCGTCGATGCAGCCGGTGCAGCATGTGAGCTTTACCTCGCACTTCGGGGTGCGCTCCGATCCGTTCCGCGGCACCGCGGCGATGCATGCCGGTGTCGACATTCCGGGCCAGACCGGCACGCCGATCTATGCGACCGCCGACGGCATCGTCTCGCATGCCGGTCGCCAGGGCGGCTATGGCAATCTGGTGCAGGTCAATCACGGCCACGGCATCGAGACGCGCTATGGCCATCTCTCCAAGATCCTGGTGGCGGACAACACCCGAGTGCGCCGCGGCCAGATTATCGGGCTGATGGGCTCGACCGGCCGTTCGACCGGCACGCACCTCCATTACGAGGTCCGTCTCGACGGGCGCGCGATCAATCCGATCCCCTTCATCCAGTCGGGCGAGTATATCGCCCAGGCGCCGGTGAGCGGTGGCGCGGTGGGTGGTCCGCGCTGAGCCGTTGAGCGCATTGCCGGACGGGGACCGACACATTATCTCGTCCGCATGACGACCATGCTCGAACAGCCCGACATCGCGTTGACCCCCGCTGCCGCGGCGCGGGTCGCCGCGATCGCCACGAAGCAGGCCAAGCCGGCGATCCTGCGGCTTTCGGTAGAAGGCGGCGGCTGTTCCGGCTTCCAATATCGCTTCGGCTTGGCCGAATCGGCCGAGGCCGACGATAGCGTGGTGGAAGTCGATGGTGTGCGACTGGTGGTGGATCCGATCAGTCTCGATCTGGTGCGCGGAGCGCAGGTCGACTTTATCGACAATCTGGGAGGCGCGCATTTCGCGGTGACCAATCCCAACGCGGCATCCGGTTGCGGGTGCGGCACCAGCTTCTCGATCTGAGCGCGCCCCGTTGAAAATCGTCAGCTACAATGTGAACGGCATCAAGGCGCGCCTGGATCGCCTGATCGAGTATCTCACCGAGCAGCAGCCCGACATCGTCTGCCTGCAGGAATTGAAGAGTTCGGACGAAACGCTGCCCGTCCCCGCAATCGAAGCGGCCGGCTATGGCGCGGTGTGGCACGGGCAAAAAGGCTTCAACGGCGTTGCCATCCTGGCGCGCGGCCAACAGCCGGTCGAGCGCCAGCGTGGGCTGGCGGGCGATCCCGAGGATGCGCACAGCCGCTATATCGAAGCCGAGGTCGGCGATCTGATCATCGGCGGCTTGTATCTGCCCAACGGCAATCCGCAGCCGGGACCGAAGTTCGACTATAAGCTGCGCTGGATGGAGCGGCTGAACGCACGCGCAGCCGAGTTGCTGGCCGAGGAGCGGCCGGCGATCCTGGCGGGGGACTTCAACGTCATCCCCAACGACGACGACAGCTTTTCGGTGCGGGCGATGGCCGAGGACGCGCTGATGCAGCCCGAAAGCCGCGAGCGCTATCGTATGTTGCTGGCGCAGGGCTGGACGGATGCGCTGCGCACCCGCTTTCCCAAGGGCGGCGTGTGGACCTTCTGGGACTATCAGGCCGGTGCTTGGCAACGCGATGCGGGTTTCCGCATCGACCACTTGCTGCTCAGCCCCCAGGCGGCCGATCGTTTCACCGGTGCGGGTGTCGACAAGGAATATCGCGGCCGCGAGAAGGCGAGCGACCATGCGCCGACCTGGGTGACGCTACGGTAACGCGGCCGCGCGGTGATCCGCGTGAAGTTTTATAGAAGGAAACAAATCTGATGGCGTGCTTGTTAGCGCGCTTTGCCACGTTTCGGCGGATTGCACCGCCTTATGGCAATAAGACAGTTCTGTTAAATTTCGTAAGCTATTGAAAAGAGGCGATAAGGAAAACTGGCACGGCACCTGCAGAGTATGAGGTACCGACGAGCACAACGCCAAGTCGGACCAAACGCTAGTCAAACAGGAGCCCAACATGAACCCCGCCCGTCTTTCGATGTTCGTTCGTGGCGTCGCACTGGTGGGAGCTGCCGCCGGCACGCTCGCCCTGGTTTCGCCCGCCGCTGCCTCCGACCGCGACCTGCCGCGCGCCGTCGCCGCCAAGAAAGTTTCCAAGCCGCTGACGATGGCCGAAGCCGCCGCTGATCCTTCGGTGCTCTATTGCGTGAAGGGCCCGGTTACCGGCTCGCACATCACGCGGAAGACCTGCCGGACTCGCCAAGAGTGGATCGATCGCACGGGTATCGACCCGACCAAAGAATAATTCATTTGCTCGCCGCATGCGGGATGGCAGAGGCCTCCCATCCCGCAGCCGGCCGCCTCCGCCGCTTCAGATCGCCTTCTGGTAGATCAGATACTCGCGGTTGATCCTGCTTTCGATCGCATCGGCGATCGCCACCATCCCCTGATTGTCCTCCAGAATCCAGCCGATCTCGCCGCGGCTCCCGCCATAACGGGTCACCGCCGCGCGACGGATATATTCGATCATCATGAAGGCCAGCTGGCTCGCCATGCGCGAGCTTTGCAGCCGCTTCACCACGCCCATCAGCGGCACGCGCATCGTCCGCGCCTTGGGGCGACGCAGCCACAGCAGCAGCTTCGCCCAGCCGAACGGCAACAGCGAGCCCTTCAGCGGCTTCAGCGGTTCGTTCAAATCGGGCAGGGTGACCATGAATGCCACCGGCTCGCCATCATATTCGGCGATGCGGATCAGATCGTTGAACACCAGCGGCTTCAGCTTCTTGCCGACATCATCCACTTCGGGCTGAGTGAGCGGCACGAACCCCCAATTATCCGACCAAGCATCGTTGAGGATGGCGAGGATGATCGCCGCTTCCTCGGCGAACTTGCTCTTGTCCACCTCGCGGATGCGGATGCGCGGGTTCTTCTCGCCGGCGGCGACGATGCGCTGCACGATGGGCGGGAACTCGCCGCTAATATCCACTTCATAGGTGACCAGCTTTTTGGCCGGGCCATAACCCAGCGCCTCAATCCAGCCCTGATAGTGCGCCGGATGGTGGCCCATCAGCACCGTTGGCGAGTGATCGTGGCCCTTCACCAGCAGGCCGGGTTCTTCCCAGATCGACAGGCTGACCGGGCCGAGCGCCTTGGTCATGCCCTTGGCGCGCAGCCAGCTTTCGGCTTGGGCGATCAGCGCCGCGGCGACCGCCTGGTCCTCCGCCTCGAACAGCCCCCAGAAGCCGGTGCCGGGGCCGAAGCCCTGCTCGGCCGGCATCTGCAAGGCCAGTGCATCGATGTGTGCGGAGATGCGGCCGACCACCTTGCCCGCGCGCTCCGCCAGGAACAGCTGCGCTTCGGCATGACTGAACCAGCCGTTCTTCTTCGGGCTGATCGTCGCCGCCACTTCCTCGCGCAAGGGGGCCACCCAATGCGGATCGTCGCCGTTCAGGCGATAGGCCAGTTCGATGAACGCCTTGGTATCAGCCTTGCCCGAAACGGGCCGGACCTGAAGATCGGCACTAGCCAAGTGAGTGTTCCCCAGAAATTCTTGATGCGGCGCAATGCAGTCTTGCGTCCGAAGGCGCCTGTCAAGCTCCAGGCGCGCAGCGCGGCAACCTGCCCTTAGGGTGCCCTGTACTGCCACCATATAGCCACTATCTAAGGCCAATGGCATCTCCTATGACCCAATCGCTTGCCTTCGATCTTCCGGACGCCGAAGTCTCGGCGACGATCGCGCGCATCCGGCTTTCGGGCGTTCCGGACGATCGCGCAATGTTGCGCGCCGCCGCGGAGCTGACCCGCGATCTCCACACGCCCAAGCAGTGGCTGTATTGGACCGACTGCCTGCTTTCCGCAGCGATCGGATATGCCGGCATGGCGACGGCGATGTTTGCGGCTTCGCCGCTGGTCGCGGTGATCGGCGGGGTGATTGCGGTGCTGGCGCTTTACCGTGCCGAGCTGTTCATCCACGAGATCACGCACCTGAAGCATTCGCTGCTGCCCGGCTTCCGGCTGGGATGGAACCTGATCGTCGGGATTCCGCTGCTGCTGCCGTCGTTCATGTATGAAGGCATTCACAGCCTGCACCACGCGCGGACTCGCTATGGCACCGATCAGGATCCCGAGTATCTGCCGCTCGCGCGGATGAAGCCGTGGACGCTGCCGCTGTTCCTGCTCGTCTCGGTGCTGATGCCGATCGGGCTGCTGATCCGCTTTGCCGTGCTGGGGCCGCTCTCGCTGCTGTTTCCCAGGCTGCGCCGCCTGGTTGTCGCGCGCTATTCGGGGCTGCAGATCAACCCGGCCTTCGAGCGCCGCGCGCCGGAAGGCGAGTTCCGCCGCCAGTGGTTCTGGCAGGAGCTTGGCGCGAGCCTGTTCGCGATGGTGCTGATCGGGATCACCGTGGCGGGCATCCTGCCGCTGCGCGCGTTCCTTGCCTATATCGTGATCGTCGCCGCTTCGGCCGTGCTCAACCAGGTTCGCACGCTGGTCGCGCATCTGTGGGAGAATGAAGGCGAACCGCTGACGGTGACGGCCCAGTATCTCGATAGTGTCAACGTGCCGGAGCCGGGCTTGCTGCCCTATCTGTGGGCGCCGGTGGGCCTGCGCTACCACGCGTTGCACCATCTGCTGCCGGCAGTGCCGTATCATTCGCTGGGCGAGGCGCATCGCCGGCTGGTTGCCGCGCTAGATCCGAATTCTGCGTATCACAAGGCCAATTATCCGACCCTGTCGGGCCTGGTCGTCAAACTGGCGCAGGGCACGATGCGGCAGCGCTGAACGCCGACCGTCGGGGGGATCGGGGCCGGGCACCAGGGTGCACCGGCCCTTTCTTTTGCCGCGGCCTTGCGCGCGGCACGGTGCCGGCTAGCATCGCCCGATCGATGCAGGAGAGGGGCATGGGCGTGAGACTCGCACTGGCAATTGGCGGACTGATCCTGGCGGCATTGCCGGCAAGCGCACAGACGCGCTGGCCGAACGGCGCAAAGGCGGCGGTGGTGCTCACCTATGACGACGCGCTCGAATCGCACCTTGCCAATGCCATCCCTGCGCTGGACGCCGCGGGGCTGAAGGGCACCTTCTTCCTCGCCAATGTAAAGGAGGCCGATGTCGATCGCTGGCGCCGCGCCGCGATGTCAGGCCACGAGCTGGCCAACCACACCATGTTCCATCCGTGCACGCACGATGTGTACCCGGCGGATCCGCGCTATGTGAGCGAAGCCTATACGCCGGCGAGTATGCTCCGCGAGATCGCGCAGATGAACGTGCTTCTGCACGCGCTGGACGGCAAGGACCGCCACGGCATGGCAACACCTTGCGGGCAGAGCCTGGCGGGTGGCGTCGATTATCTGGAAGAGCTTCGCAAGGCGGGCACCGTCACCTATGTCCGCGGCGTGGCGGACGCGCCCTCCAGCGCGCGCGCGGACGTTTCGAAGACGGATCCCATGCGCGTGCCCTCACGCCCGTTCGACGTGGGCGCCACGGCGGAAAAGATGATCGCCTATGTTCGCGAGGCCGAACAGGGTGGTGGCTGGGCGGTGTTCCTGTTCCACGGCGTCGGCGGCGACTATACGGTGCTGTCGGACGGCGAGCATCGCAAGTTCGTCGCATGGCTGGCGCAGCATCGCGGCGAGGTGTGGGTGACGACGCTGCAGGAGGCGCTCGACTGGGCGAAGGCGCATCCTGGCAAGTAGACTGCGTCGATTTCCTACCCTCTTCAGGCGCGAAGATCAGGCGGGGGCAAGCGCCGGCCGAGCACGGCGGATCGCGACGCCGACGACGCCAATCCCTGCCAACAGCAGCATCCAGGTGCCGGGTTCAGGAACGGGTGCCGACGCGGTCGTCTCGCGCACGACAGCACCGGCTGAGAGGAAGGCGCCGGTCTGCGACGCCGTGACGAAGGACACCGAACCGCTGCCGATAGTGTCGACGTCGAACACGATGTAGAAGTCGTCCGTCCCCGGCAGCGACACGTTCCCGCCGTTGATCGCGCCACCGACACCGATGCGACCGGTTCTTACGAAATCGTTTGGCCCGAAATAGCCGGCGATCGGGGCCGTCGAGAAGGGTGCCGCGTTGACTTGCCCATCGGTGATGACGCGGAAGTAATCCGGTGCGCCGAAAAAGCCGTTCTTGGTATTGTCGCATGTAACCGTGATATCGGCGCTGAACGTCTGGAAGGGGGCTGGCTGGCCCGCGAAATTCATGAACTGATTGGCAGTGACATTGAAGCTGCGCGTGAGGAGCGCCGCCTCCGCGGATCCCGTTGCCGATACCGCGAGCACCGCGGCGTAGATCAAGCCCTTCATATCTTTGCCCTTTTAGAGGTTTCAGGGATACGCTCCGCGGGCGACGATAGCAACATCCGCGCGCTGCACTTTACCCAGGTGCACGACAGCGTTGCGCGAGGTGCGGCCCCGCTACTCCTCGGTCCGCAGCAGCACCGCCTCGCCGATCATCAGGAACAGCAGGAAGGGCGCCCAGGCCGCGAGGAAGGGCGGGTAGGCGCCGAGATTGCCCATCGCCAGCGCGAAATTATCCGCGACGAAATAGAGGAAGCCCAGCGCCATCCCGATCACCACGCGCACGAACAGCTTGCCCGAACGCGCCAGGCCGAAGGCGGAGACGCCGCCCAGCAGCGGCATCAGTAGCGCCGACAGTGGGCCGGAGAGCTTGTGCCACAGCGATCCCTCCAGCGCCTTGGTCGGGCGGCCGGCCTGGCGCAATTCGCCGATTGCGCTGCGCAGTTCACTGAACGAATGCGAATCGGGATCAACATGGGCCAGGGTGAACTGATCCGGGCGCACGCCCTGTGCGATGACGGTGGTGCCGATCGTCGTCAGCGTACCGCTCGCGACATCGAAACGCTGGGCGCCGTCCACGCGCCAGCCATTGCCGGCAAGGACGCCGTGCTTCGCCGTCAGGATCGAGGTAAGCGAGCCGTTCTCCCGCTCATAGACCTTGATGTCGTACAGCTGGGCGGCCGTGCCCTTGCCCTTGATCTGGTTCACCTGGATCAGGTTGCCGGCCGACTGCACCCACACATTGGCGCGATCGCCGCGATCGACGGGAAGGGGGGCATAATCAACCTTCTTCCACTGTTCGAGCGTGGACGTGGCGCGGCTGACGATACGGTCGTTGAACGCGAACGAAAGCCCTGCGACAACAAGCCCGGAAAGCATCAGTGGCGCCAGCACCTGGTGCGCCGAAAGCCCGCCCGACTTGAGCGAGATGACTTCGCTGTTCTGGTTGAGCTGCGCGAGCGTGAAGATCGCCCCGCCCAGTACCGAATAGGGCAGGAAGGTCGCGACGATCTGCGGCACGCGTAGCGTCACGTAGCGCAGGATCTCCGCATTGCCGTTACCGGGATAGGCAAGGATTCCCGCCGATTCCGTCAGCAGATCGAGCGACGTCAGCACCAGGACGAGCGCGCCGAGCAGCGCGAAAGTCCGCACAACGAAAAGCCGCGCCATGTAAAGCGAGACGATTTGGGATGGGAACAGCGCGCGCAGGCTCATTTCGCGGCCTCCGCCAGACGGCGGCGACGGCGGCCGCCCGGCAGGAAGCGGCCGATCAGCTTGCCCGTCTTGGCGAACACGCGCTCCAGCGCGCCGATCGGCTGCCCACCGGGTACATAGGCCACGGTGTAGTACATCCAGATCGTCAGCCCCGCGAAGATGGCGAACGGCACCCATAGCGCGATCAGCGGATCGATCAGGCCCAGGCTGCCCACGCCCTGCGCATATTCATTCACCTTGTGATAGGTGACGATCATCAGGATCGACAGGAACACGCCGAGCATCGACGTGGAGCGCTTCGGCGGAATGCCCAGCGCTACCGCCAGCATGGGCAGCAGGAACATCGTCGTCACTTCGGCCATGCGATAGTGGAACGCCGAACGGCTCGTCTCGCGCTCCACCTGATCGGCGGTGCGGTTGCGCCCGATCACCGCCAGTTCGGGTAGCGTGCGTTCCAGATTGCTGTCGCCGCGCTTGCGAAACTGCTCATATTTGGGGAGCGGGATCGGCAGATTATGGGTGCTGAAGGTGAGCACGCGCGGCACCGGCGAGCTCTTGTCCTGATGGACCAGGCGACCGTTGGTGAGGCGGAAGATGATCGTGTCCGGATCGTCCGAGCGCAGAAACTGGCCGGTCTGCGCGGTCACCGCCAGCGGCGTGCCGTCGTTGGTCGTCATCTGCACGAAGATGCCGCGCAGGTCGCGCCCTTCATTCTGGCTCGATTCGATCCGCAGCGTCATCTTCGAACCGAAATTGGTAAACTCGCCCACCTTGATCGATGCACCCAGCGCGCCGGAGCGCAGCTCAAAGCGAAGCTGCTCATAATTGTAGCGCGAGGTGGGCTGAACGAAGCCGACGATCGCGAAGTTTACCGCCGCCAGCACGATCGCATACATGTAGGGCACGCGCAGCAGCCGGGTGTAGCTGACGCCCACGGCGCGCAGCACGTCTAGCTCCGAGCTGGTCGCCAATCGGCGGAAGGCGAGCAGCACGCCCAGCAGCAACCCGATCGGGATGCCGAGGCCCAGATATTCCGGCAGCAGATTGGCGAGCATCCGCCATACCACGCTCACCGGCCCTCCTTCGGTCGCGACGAATTCGAAAAGCCGCAGCATCCGATCCAGCACGAGCAGCATGGCGGAGATGATCAGGGTGGAGATCAGCGGCACCGCGATCAGCCGCGCCATGTAGCGATCGATCGAATTCATGCGGGTGGCTGAACGTCCTTCGAGCTTGATCCTTGCGCCCACGAAACGGCGTATGAGCGGAAATGATCCGCTCGCGTATAGCCGTGCTGAACGCCGATGCCACCCGGAAAGTGTCGTTTGTGCGACGTGCGCGGCGCGCCGACGCTGCCGGGGGTGACGGAATCGCGCCGAACGTCTATGGGCTTGCGATGCATTTCCTCGATCAAGCAAAGATTTTCGTCCGCTCCGGTACGGGCGGTCCCGGTGCCGTGAGCTTCCGGCGCGAAAAGTTCATCGAATATGGCGGCCCGGATGGCGGCAACGGCGGCAAGGGCGGCGACATCATTTTCGAAGCCGTCGCGGGCCTCAATACGCTCATCGATTTCCGCTACACCCAGCATTTCCGGGCGCCGCGCGGCTCCGGCGGATCGGGATCGAACCGCACCGGCGGGGGCGGTGACGATCTAGTGATCAAGGTGCCGATCGGCACGCAGGTGCTGGCGGACGACGACGAACGTACGCTGCTGCTCGACCTGACCAAGGAAGGCGAGCGCGTCGTGTTCCTGCGCGGCGGCGATGGCGGTCGCGGCAACGCGAGCTACAAGACGTCGACCAACCGGGCCCCGCGCCAGCACGGCACCGGCTGGCCGGGCGACGAGGCCTGGGTCTGGCTGCGCCTGAAGCTGCTCGCCGATGCCGGGCTGGTCGGTCTGCCGAACGCCGGCAAGTCCACCTTCATCAACGCGGTGACCAACGCGCAGGCGAAGGTGGGCGAATATGCCTTCACCACCACTCGGCCGCAGTTGGGCGTGGTGCGCCACAAGGGGCAGGAGTTCGTGATCGCGGACATCCCCGGCCTGATCGAAGGCGCGGCGGAAGGCGCGGGCATTGGCGATCGCTTCCTGGGCCATATCGAACGCTGTCAGGTGCTGCTGCACCTGATCGACGCGAATGACGAGGATGTCGCCACCAGCTACCGCATCGTACGCGACGAGCTGGAAGCCTATGGCGCGGGCCTTATCGACAAGCCGGTGGTGGTCGCGCTCAACAAGATCGATACGCTGGACGACGAACTGATCGCCGCGCTGTCGGCCGAGCTTGAAGAGGCGAGCGGTGCGCAGGTGATTCCGATCTCCGGCGCGGCCGGTACCGGCGTGGACTGGGTGCTCGATCAGCTGCTGGAAGCGATCGGGCCGGGCCCCGGCATCGCGCGCGACATCGCCGCGGATGACGACGAGGAACCCGTCGAATGGTCGCCGGTCTGACGCATTTCTAGGGCATTGCCAGCCCCCTGACTCGTTTGGGGAGGGTGCTGATGGGTGCTTTGGGCTGGCTGCGTGGGCTGTTTCGCGCGCGGCCGCAGGCGAAGACGGCCCATGCCGCACCCGCCAGCCTCGCCGATCGTTCGGCAGCGGCGCGGGCGCGGTTCTGGGAAGCACTCGGGCCCACCAGCGATCGAATCCTGTCCAGCGCGCCGGCAGGATCGCGCTGGCCGGGCGGGCACGAGGCCTATCGGCTGATCCATCGCGGCAGTGCGATCCTGCTCGCCACCGATGGGCTTTCCGATCCACTGGACGACGCAAGCGCCACCAACGGATTTGAGGTCGAGCTGTTCATCGAAGGCGCGGGCGAAGGCGCCGCGTCCCAGGTGGCGGGCGATGGCTGGATGCTCGAAGTCCTGCGGCGGGTGGCGGCGATCGTGGCCGAGGAGCGGGGCATTCTGGCGCCGCTGGAACGCCACGGCCCAATCCCGCTGGAATTGACCAATGTCTCCGCCTCCGCTGCGATCGCCGCGCGGATGCCGTCGTATTTCCTGACGGCGGACGATGTGCTGGGCGTGCTGATCGGCGGTCCGGAGCCCGATTTCGCCACGTGGATTGAAGATATGCCGCTGTCGACCGTGCGCGTGGTGCCGGTGGTGCTGCTGACCGCAGCCGAGCTGGGCGAGATCCGCGCCGGCGACAGCGAGACGCGCGACGCGGTGACGGCGGCGCTGGCGGCGGCGGGAAGCGGCCATTGCTGCGACCTGCAGCGCGAATCGATCGTTTGATCGGCTTGGCAGATGGCGAGCGGCACCGCTAAGAGCCCCGCAATGTCCGCGCCCGCTGCCTCCGCCGATGCGATCGGCTTCACGCCCTCCACTTGTGGCCGGCTGGTCGTGAAGGTGGGTTCGTCGCTGCTGGTGGATGCCGAAGGGCAGGTACGCCGCGATTGGCTGGCCGGCTTGGTCGCCGATCTGGGTGCGCGGGCGCGGCTGGGGCAGCAGCTGGTGGTGGTTTCCTCCGGCGCGATCGCGCTGGGCGCGCGGCGGCTGAAGCTGCCCAAGGGCGGTCGCGCCAGCTTGGAAGACGCGCAGGCGGCGGCCGCAACCGGGCAGATCGCCCTGTCGAGCATCTGGGCAGAATTGCTGCACGATCAGGGGCTTACCGCCGCGCAGATGCTCGTTACGCTCGACGACCTCGAGGATCGCCGGCGCTATCTCAACGTCTCCGCGACGCTGGATCGGCTGCTGCGGCTCGGCGTGGTGCCGGTCATCAACGAGAATGATTCGGTGGCGACCGAGGAGATCCGCTTCGGCGACAATGACCGCCTGGCCGCACGGGTCGCCAGCGCCGCCAATGCGGACGGCGTGGTGCTGCTTTCCGATGTCGACGGTCTCTACACCGCCAATCCCAACACCAACCCCGATGCGACGCTGATCCCGGTGGTGACGGTGATCGACGAGCGGATCGAATCGATGGCGGATCGCGGCTCGGCCTCGGGCATGGGTTCGGGCGGGATGGTGTCGAAGATCGAGGCGGCGCGGATCGCCACCAGCGCCGGCGCCCATCTCGCGATCACCGACGGGCGCGTGGCGCACCCGTTGGCGCGGCTGGCGGAAGAGGGCAGGGGCACGCTGTTCCTCGCGCAGAAGGGCGCGGCCGCACGCAAGGCGTGGCTGCGCGGCGGCCTGACGGCGAAGGGCGCGATCCATATCGACGCCGGCGCCGCGCAGGCGCTGCGCGACGGGCGCAGCCTGCTTTCGGCCGGGGCGACGCGCGTCGAAGGGCGGTTCGCGCGCGGCGACCTGATCGTGGTGGTGGGCCCAGACGGCAAGCATCTCGCCCGCGGGCTCGCCGAATATGGCCATGTCGATGCTTCCCGCATCGTGGGGCGGCGCAGCGAGGAAGTCGGCGCGATCTTGGGCTATGCCCCGCGCAGCGCGCTCGTCCATCGCAGCCATATGGCGCTGCTGTGAGCGTCCTTGCCATCACCGGCGGCACCGGCTTTGTCGGTTCGCGGCTGATCGCGCTGGCGCTGGCTGCGGGGCACGAGGTGCGGGCGCTCACGCGCCGCGAACAGCCCGCGCAAGCAGGCCTGACCTGGATCCGCGGCGATCTCGACGCGCTCGAGGCGCTGGCGCAGCTTTGCCAGGGTGCCGACGCGGTGATCCATGTCGCGGGCGTGGTGAATGCACCCGATCAGGACGGCTTCGCGCGCGGCAACATCACCGGCACTGCGAACATGCTTGCCGCGGCGACCAGCGCTGGCGTGCGGCGCTTCGTCCATGTCTCCTCGCTCGCCAGCCGCGAGCCGCAGCTGTCGGCCTATGGCTGGTCGAAGGGCGAAGCGGACAGGCTGGTGCGCGCTTCCGGGCTCGACTGGACGATCGTGCGACCACCGGCGATCTATGGCCCCGGCGATCTCGAAATGCTGGAGCTGTTCCGCGTTGCCCGCTTCGGGCTTGCGCTGCTGCCGCCGGGCGGACGCATCTCGGTGATCGAGGTGAGCGACCTGGGCCGGCTGCTGCTCGCGCTCGCCGCGACGGAGCGCTTTCCCGGAGAGATCGATCCCGATGACGGGCGGGAAGGAGGCTGGAGTCATCCCGCCTTCGCCCACGCGATCGGCGCGGCGGTGGGCCGGCGCGTGCTCGCCCTGTCGCTCCCCAAAGCCGTGCTGATGGCCGGCGCGCGCGTCGATCGGCTGGTGCGCGGCAGGCGGGCGAAGCTGACGCCGGATCGCGTCTCCTATTTCTGCCATCCCGATTGGGTGGCCGATCCCGCGCACCGAGCGCCGGCCAATCTGTGGACGCCGCAGGTGCCAACCGAATCGGGCTTGGCGGAGACGGCGCGCTGGTATCGCGACAAGGGGCTGTTGTGAGCCCGATTCGCCCTTAACCAACCTATAATGGGCAGGTGATGTGGACTGCCCCGATCAAGCTGATCCTCTGGGATCTCGACGACACGCTGTGGCGGGGCACCCTCGCCGAGGGCGATGCGGTAACGCTGTTCGAGCGCCGGGCGGACCTGATCCGGGCGTTCAACGCGCGCGGCGTGGTGTCCTCGATCTGCTCGAAGAATGATGAGGCGGCGGGGCGGGCGCAACTGGAGGCGTTCGGCCTGTGGGACGAATTCGTTTTCCCGCATATCGCCTTCACGCCCAAGCCGGAGGCGATCCGCGGGATCATCGCCGACATGCAGCTGCGCCCCGCCAACGTGCTGTTCATCGACGACAATCCCCATAATCTGGGCGAGGTGCGCCACGCGCTGCCGGACATCCAGACGCTCGACCCCACCGCGCCCGATGCCGACGACCAACTCACCGGGCTGCTCGCGATGCAGACCGGGAAGCGCAGTCGCGTGCAAGACTATCGGCTGCTCGAAGCGAAGAAGCGCGATCGCGCCGTGGTGCCCGGCCAGTCGAACGACGATTTCCTGCGCGCGTCCGGCCTGTGCGCCTGCGCGCCCTTCCTCATGGACAATCTGGAGTTCGTGCCGCGTATCGCCGAGCTGATCAACCGCGCCAACCAGCTCAACTATACCCAGTCGCGCGTCGACCCCGCCGCACTCGAACGCGATATCATCAACGTCACCCGAAACCACAGCTGGTCGATCTTTGCCTGGGACAAATATGGTCGCTACGGCTTGGTCGGCTTCGTGATGTACGACCATGTCGATCAGCGGCTGGTGCACTTCACCTTCTCGTGCCGCGCGATGCATATGGGGTTGGAGGAATTTGCGCTGGGCAAGATCCGGGTGAACTGGCCGGATGCGGATTTCAGCGCGCTGGACGGTCGGTTCAGCCGGGTGCGGCCCGACTGGATCCAGGACCATGGCTTCGACGAACCCGAGGTCCGCGCCGCCATCCGCGCCGAATTGCGCGCCGAACCGGCTATCGAGCCGGCGATCCGCATTATGTTCGATTGCCAGTCCGGCGGCATCGCGCATTATAGTCGCTTCCGCGCCGCGGTCGAATTCGACAACAATCCGCGGCTGTTCGCGCTCCGGATGATGGACGATGGCAGCTACAAGGAACAGGCGTTCCCGCCCTTCCTCGTCTATGGGGCGACCGTCGACTATCTCGACAATCGTTGGCCGAAGAAATGGCATCTGCTGGAAATTGGCCTGTACGAGAAATGCGTGCTGCGCCTGTGCATCCACCTGATCGAGAACGGCCTGCGGATGCTGGTGGTGCTGCCGCCCGAAGACGCACCGATCGAGAAGTATCGCCTCGGCCTCAACCACTCGCCGGAACGCTGCCGGATTTTCAACGCGGTGTGGCGCCGGATGGCGCGGGAGAATCCGGAGCATCTGTTCCTCCTGGAAGTCGCGCACGTGATCGATAGCCCGGACGAGATGGCGGACGTGACGCATTATCATCCAGCGCTGCTGCAGAAGATCGGCGGACAGATGGACCTGTGGGTCCATCAGCTGCTCGCCGCCGGTGCCGAGCAAGCCGCGGCCTGACCTTTGGGGCACTGCCCCGCCACGGGCCCGCTTTCGCCGCATTCGCTTGGCACCTGCAGCCGATACCACTAAGGACCGGCCGCATGACTGACCGTGCAGAAATCTTCGACATCGTCGCCGCGCAGATCGAACCCTTCAACAAGAAGGGCGTCGCGCTCACCGAAACCACCACCTTCGCCGGCGATCTCGAATGGGACAGCCTGACGGTGATGGATTTCGTCGCCGCGATCGAGGACGAGTTCGACATCGTCATCACCATGAACATGCAGGCCGAGATCGAGAATGTCGGCCAGCTGGTCGACGCTGTGCAGAAGCTCAAGGGCTGAACCGCATGACCGACCTGATGAGCAAGTTCGACGGCCTGATCGCCGAGCGCCAGAAGCTGCTCGACAGCGGCGTGATCGATCCGTTCGCGATCGTGATGGAGCAGGTCAAGTCGCCGACCGAGGCGGTGATCAAGGGCAAGGACACGATCCTGCTCGGCACCTACAACTATATGGGCATGACGTTCGATCCGGACGTGATCCGGGCCGGCAAGGACGCGCTCGACCAGTTCGGTTCGGGCACCAACGGCAGCCGCATGCTCAACGGCACCTTCCGCGATCACATGGAAGTCGAGCAGGCGCTGCGCGACTTCTACGGCGTGTCGGGCGCGATCGTCTTCTCCACCGGCTACATGGCCAATCTGGGCATGATCTCGACGCTGGCGGGCAAGGGTGAGTACATCATCCTCGACGCCGACAGCCACGCCTCGATCTATGATGGCTGCAAGCAGGGCAATGCCGAGATCGTCCGCTTCCGCCACAACGACGTGACGGACCTGGACAAGCGCCTCGGCCGCCTGCCCGCCGAAGCCGGCAAGCTGGTGGTGCTGGAAGGCGTCTATTCGATGCTCGGCGACATCGCGCCGCTCAAGGAAATGGTCGCCGTCGCCAAGAAGCACGGCGCGATGGTGCTGGTCGACGAGGCGCATTCGATGGGCTTTTTCGGCCCCAACGGCCGCGGCGTGTACGAGGACCAGGGGCTGGAAGCGGACGTCGACTTCGTCGTCGGCACCTTCTCCAAGTCGGTCGGGACCGTCGGCGGCTTCTGCATCTCGAACCATCCCAAGTTCGAGGCAATCCGGCTGGCCTGCCGCCCGTACATCTTCACCGCCTCGCTGCCGCCGAGCGTGGTGGCGACCGCCGCGACCTCGATCCGCAAGCTGATGACCGCGCACGAGAAGCGCGCGCGGCTGTGGGAGAATGCCCGCGCGCTGCACGGCGGCCTCACCGAAATGGGCTTCAAGCTCGGCACGGCGAAGCCCGAGAGCGCGATCGTCGCGGTGATCCTGGAGGACCAGGAACAGGCGGTGGTGATGTGGCAGGCGCTGCTGGAGAACGGCCTGTACGTCAACATGGCGCGCCCGCCGGCGACTCCGGCCGGCACCTTCCTGCTGCGCTGTTCGCTGTGCGCCGAGCATCGGCCCGACCAGATCGAGCGCGTGCTCGGCATGTTCCGCGCGGCGGGCCAAGCTGTCGGGGTAATCGGCTAAACCCGCTTTTCACGCCCGCCGGGAGCGCCTAGACACAGGCGGAATGAGCGACGCACTTCCGTCCCTGGAGCGTTCGGTTCGCGCAAAGAACTGGCGCTTGCTTCTGCTCGGCGCATTGGCGATCCTGGGCGTTGTCGTTCTGGGTGCGCTGATCCTGATTCAGCAGCGCACCGATGCGGAGCGCGATCGCGCCATCGCGCTCCAGCAGCACAGCTTCGAAGTGATCCTTCGCGCCAACCAGCTCTCCGGCGCGATTTCCGCCGCAGAGGCGGCGCTCGGGCGCTATGTGGTCAGCGCCGATCGCAATCTGGGGCAGCAATATACCGATCAATGGAGCAAAGCGGGGGAGCAGCTCCAGCGGCTGCGTCAGCTGACCGGCGACAACCGGGCGCAGCAGCGGGAAATTGCACAGCTCCAGCGTGTGTTCACCGAGCGCGGCGAAGAGCTGAACGCCACCGCGCTTTATTCCACCTACAAGCGCCATCGCGACGCCTGGGGATCCTATTATCAGGTGCGGGAAAGTCCGGCGCGCAAGCAGCTGGAAGTCATGCTCGACCAGATCGTTGCGCACGAGCGCGGCGTGCTGCGCGATCGCACGCTGGCAGCGGACCAGCAGATCGAGAAATCCAGCTATGCCTCGCGCGTATTGACCGGGTTCGGGATGCTGATTGCATTGGGCGCGGTCGTGCTCGGCTGGCTGGCGGTCGAAGCGACGGGCGATCGGGCGCTGGCGGACGCCGATGCGGCCTGGGAGCGCGAGCGTACCGGGCAGCTGCGGGAGGCAGTGGCCGCCGCTACCGCGCAGCTGCGCGCCGAAGCGCGCGAGCGCGAACAAGCCGAAGCCAAGCTGCGCCAGGCGCAGAAGATGGACGCGGTGGGCCAGCTGACCGGCGGCATCGCGCACGACTTCAACAACATGCTGGCGGTGGTGCTGGGTGGAGTGGAGCTGGCGCGTCGGCAGATCGAAAGCGATCCGCGCGAAGCGTCGCGCCATCTCGACAATGCGATGGAAGGCGCGCACCGCGCCGCCGCACTTACGCGTCAGCTGCTCGCCTTTTCCCGATCCGAATCGCTGGCTCCGGAGGCCGTGGATGCGGGCATGCTGATCCGCGGGATGCGCGATCTGCTCGATCGGACGCTGGGCGATACCATCCAGGTCAAGGCCCGCAACCAGGGCACCGGCTGGCGCATTTGGGTGGATCGGCACCAGTTGGAAAACGCCGTGCTCAACCTCGCGGTCAACGCGCGCGACGCGATGAACGGGCGCGGCACGCTGGTGATCACCACCGGCGAATCGCGGCTGGCGGTCAATGAAGTCGGGCACTGCGCGGCCGGCGATTATGTGTCCGTCGCCGTCCAGGACGATGGCTGCGGAATGACGCCAGACGTGCTCGAACGGGTGTTTGAGCCCTTCTTCACAACCAAGCCGGTGGGCAAGGGCACGGGCCTTGGCCTCAGCCAGATCTTCGGTTTCGTCCGGCAGTCGGGGGGCGGCATCGCGATCGAAACTCGGCCGGGCGAGGGCACGACCGTCACGCTGTACCTGCCGCGTCACAAGGGCGCCGACCTGGGAGCGGCGCGGGCGCCCGTGCGAGCGGAGCCGACGGAGGACAGTGCAGGGCCCGCCTACGATATTCTCGTGGTCGAAGACGATCCCCGCGTCCTTGCCGCGACGCTGGCAGCGCTGCGCGAGCTGGGCCATCGCGCCGTCGGCTGCGCCGATCCGCTGCGTGCTGCCGCGGCGATCGAACGCATGCCGGTGCTGGATCTGGTGATGACCGACGTGCTGATGCCCGGCCAGACCGGGCCGGAAATGGTGTCGAGCCTAGAGGGGAGGCTGCGGGGGGCGGCGGTGCTGTTCGTCACCGGCTTCACCGGCGAGGCAAGCGCCGAACAGCTCCGCGACCGACCGGTGCTGCGCAAGCCGTTCACCGTCGCCGCGCTGTCCCGCGCCGTGCGCGAAGCGGTGGCGGGCGAAGCGCAGCGTGTGTCCGCCGCGGCGGAGTAGCGCGTCGCGAGCGGACGTCTGCGTTGCGGCGCCGCGCAGGCTAGTCGGTGATTTCGATCCGCTCGCGAAGCATCAACGCCGCCAGATCGCGCGCCTTGTCCCGCGGCAGCCCGAGCGCACGCGCCATCGGGGCGCCGAGCAGCGCGTCCCCCAGTGCCATCAGCGTCAATTGCAGCGTTTCCTCGCGTAGGGGCGCACGCGCATCCTCGCCTTCGCTGATCCGATCGACCAGCCGGTGAATCGCCTCCAGAATCGGATCGAGCGCGTCTTCGTTGCCGGTGAGGATCATCCAGCTCGCCAGCGCGCCTGCACCGCCGCGATCGAAGGCGTCGAACGCCATGTCGACGACTTCGCGCAAATTTTGGTCGCCGCTTCGCGCGCGGAGCACTGCCTCGCCGATCTGGGCCGTCACCGTATCGGCCATGCTCGCCGCAAGCGCCTTTTGCAGCCCTGCCGCCGAGCCGAAATGGTGCAGCAGATTGGCGTGCGTGCGCCCGATGCGCGCGGCCACCGCCTTCAGCGTCACCGCTTGCGGGCCGTCTTCGATCAACAGCGCGCGCGCCGCCTCCAGCGCAGCATCGCGGGATTCTTCGGGAGAGAGGCGCCGGCGCGCCGCCATCGTCGTCAATGGGTCAACCTTCCTGTTTCCCCACCGGCTTAGGCGAGCTTCGGCGCGGGGGGAAGCAGGAGGGATGGCGTAGGAGAGGGGCCGGTCCGCGGCGAGGATCTGCGAGAGACGAAGTCACGCCGCAAGGCGCGACTCCGGCTGGGGTCGCGGCGAACACGCGTCCGAATCGAGCGTCCGCTCGAATCGGGCGCACGCGACTTCGCAGCCGCGTCCCTTTGACCAGACAGGGTCTATCCGGCCGGTGGGACGGAATCCCAGCTTGTGCAGCACGCGGCCGGACGCCGGGTTGTCGACAAAGTGACCGGAGGTAACGCGGCGGACACCGGCGGCGCGAGCGGCCGCGAGCACGCCGCGAGCTGCTTCGGTGGCATAGCCCTTGCCCCAGGCAGAGGGCGTGAACCAATAGCCCAACTCCTGCGCCTCGCTGCCCACTGCATCGATCCCGACGCAGCCGACCAGCGACACGGCGCCCGCCTGATGTTCGAACACCAGGAAGCGCGTCTCGGTCCAATGCGCGAGAAATGTTTCAGCCGCTTCGATCCCATAGGGCCAGGGCACGCGCGACAGGTTGCGCACGACGGCTTCATGGTCGATCGCCCGGGCCAGGGCGGGAGCATCCTCGGGCCAGCCGGGACGTAACGTCAATCTTTGGGTCCGCACGAACATGACCATCACTCCTCGGTCCTGCTGCACCCCACATCATGTCTGTACGACATGGGTGTTGCGCCGCGATTGCAGGGAGCATGAAAAAAGGGAGACCGGGGCGACCCGTCTCCCTTTTCGCGTTGGTTCGTCGAACCCGGGTCGCCCTGGTGGGCAACCCGTGCGGTCGCCCGATGTTATTCGGCCGCCTCGGCAATCATGTCTACGGAGCAGAACTTGCGACCAAGCTTGCCTTCCTTGAACGACACGCGGCCGTCGGTGAGCGCGAAGAGGGTATGGTCCTTGCCCATGCCCACGTTCACGCCCGGGTAAAATTTGGTGCCGCGCTGACGCACGAGGATGTTGCCGGCGATGACGGCTTCACCACCGAACTTCTTCACGCCAAGACGACGGCCAGCAGAGTCGCGACCGTTGCGGGACGAGCCGCCTGCCTTCTTATGTGCCATTGTCTATACTCCTCGAGTCTCGTGTCGCTTACTTGGCCGCGCCGATCGCAGTGATCTTCAGGATCGTGTGCTGCTGGCGGTGGCCGTTCTTGCGGCGATAATTGTGGCGACGGCGCTTCTTGAAGACGATGACCTTCTCGCCCTTCGCCTGCGCGATGATTTCGGCAGAGACGGTCAGGCCGTCGGTCGCCTTCAGCTCGCCGCCTTCGCCGGCCAGCAGGACGTCGCCCAGCGTCACCGACGAACCGGCTTCGCCGTCGAGCTTCTCGACGACGATCTTGTCTCCTGCGGCAACGCGATACTGCTTGCCGCCCGTGCGCACGATAGCGAACATCGGTCTCTTCTCTGCTTCAAAATGCATGTGCCCGCCAGGGGTGTACCCCGGCAGGAGGAAGGGCGCAGCTATGCGATGGAGGTGCCGATGTCAACCGTTTCGCGGCGCCGCCGGGTGATTTTCGTGCCGTGCGCCTTAGTGGCGGTGGTGGGGCCGCAGGCGGTAGCGCCCAGCGGCATAGCCTTCGAACAGGCCGCTGATGCCGGGATGGTCGATCGGCTCGTCGCTGTCGTCGGCGACCAGGTTCTGCTGGCTGACATAGGCGATATAGCTCGATTCGGCATTCTCGGCGAGCAGATGGTAGAAGGGCTGGTCCTTGCGCGGGCGCGCTGCCTCCGGAATCGAATCATACCATTCGTCGGTATTGGCGAAGACGGGATCGACGTCGAAGATCACGCCGCGGAAATCGAGGAGCCGATGGCGCACGACATCGCCAATGGCGAAGCGGGCGACGGCAACGGCAGGCATGGGGGTGCCGGATTCGAGGCGAGCCGGCGTCGTTGCGGGTTGAGACATGGGGTTAACGTAGTGCGTGTAATTTCTTGCACAAGCACTGCTTGCACCGGTCGAAAGGTTGCGCTAATGGCCGCGCCTCACAGCGACCGGTACGCGGCTTTCGGAGCTTTCCGATTGCGTACCACCCCTCAGCGGAGAGGTGCCGGAGTGGTCGATCGGGGCGGTCTCGAAAACCGTTGTGCGGGTAACCGTACCGAGGGTTCGAATCCCTCCCTCTCCGCCACTTCCTTCCTGATCAGCGTGAATTGATAGCGGCGGGGTCGCGTCGCGATAGCGGGTCTGGCCCCATTGAATGTTCGCCTTGAAGCCCTTGAGCTTCGTATCCAGCTGCAGGTTGACCACGCCCGCTACGACATCCGAGCCATAGGCCGCGGACGCGCCGCCGGTGACGACGTCGACACGGCTGATCAAAGCCGCGGGGATGAGGTTGAGGTCAGTAGTGCCCGCCACCGTCGCGCCCGGGAGGTTGACTGCGGGGAGCCGCAAGCGATCCAACAGCACCAGGGTCCGCACGGGGTTGAGGCCGCGAAGGTCGATGTTGTTCGCGCCGGAATTAGCGATGCCGCCCCCTTCAGGCGATTGCGTCCGCCGGAAGGCGGGAAGCTCGTTGATCACGTCGGCGACGTTCACCGCGGCACGCGTTTTCAGCGTATCCGCGCCGATCACGAGCGTGGGGCTGGGCGCGACGAAGCCGCTTCGATCAATTCGCGATGCCGTGACGATGATGTCACTGGCTTGAGCGTCGGCTGGAGAGGAATCGGTTCGCTGCGGCTCCGTCGCTGCTCCCGGGGTGATGATGGCGCCACTCTCCGTGCCCTGCTGAGCCCAAGTGGGTGTTGCATATGCCAACATGCTGGCGCCCGCCAGCAACGCAATCGCGCGCATCAACCTCTCCTGTATCTGCTTATTGGCCTTACCACTCTCACCTTGTGGTATGACTGACTACTGCAAACAGATTGATGCACTTCCATAAACACGGTTTATGTAGTTGCGAGAGGTGCAGTACTGAACGGTATGTAGATGAAGGCGCGGCAGGTGCGAAGCGCCGCTTGAAACGCGGACAGAAACGTCACCTTTTGTCGCGTCGCAAAGGTAGCGGAGTCGGCGATCAGAACCCGGCCTTACGGAGAGTTTGGGGGGGCACCGTCTGGCCGCGTTGAGGCAGGGCCTGCCGGCTGATCGCGCCAGATCCAGCGCAATACCTCCGGCAGGATCGCGCCGCCTTCGGCATCGGAGTGGCCTCCGCCCGTCCAGGCATAGCGCACATCGTAGCGCGGGCCTGGCCTCTTTTCGGCGTCGGCATGGGCGTTGGCCCATTGCAGGCTTTTCAGCATCTGCTGGTTCGCCAGGAACCAGTTGCCATGTTCATTGTCCAGATCTTCGCGCCCGTCCTGGAGGAAGACGCGCAGCGGCCGGATGGCGCTCTTTCGGATCAGGCCGGGATAGATGTCGCCGCCATAGGTCAGCGGGCTGCCATCGGGCGCGAAGTTCAGGCCAATCGACGTGTAGCTGCCGATGAAGCTGATGACGTTGCCAAAGGCTTCCGGATGCCGCCACGCCATCGTCCACGACGCGATGGCCCCGCTGGACGTGCCGCCGACGGCTCGGCGCGACGGCTCCGCGGCGACAGGCCAGCGCCGCGCCACGGCCGGCAGCAACTCTTCGAGCGTCATTCGGGAATAGGCGTCCGACAAAGCATCATATTCTTCCGCCCGATGATCCGGGTTCTGCATTCCCAGCGAATCCGGGTAGCGCGCCGCACGGTGGCCGGGGGTCACGAAGACGCCGAGCGTCGGCGGTATTGCGCCCTGCGCGATCAGCGTGTCGAGGACGTGCGGCACATGGAGCGGCCCGGCGGGGTTGATCGCCCGCTGGCCGTCCTGGAAGAGAAGGAGGTTGGGCGGCCGCCCCGGATTGTAGCCGCCCGGAACATAGACCCAATAGCGTCGGACCGTGCCGGGGTAGATGCGGGAATGTAGCTCGAATGGCCCCTGCAACTGCCCGTGGAGTGGCTGTACCGCCATCTGCGGCGGCCGCGCCGTCGACGTCGCAGTCAGTGCCGTCAGTAGCACGCCAGCCAGAATGAATCTGCGCACGTCCTCTCCTTCGTCCCCGTCACAGCCGCCTTCAGCCGATCTCGACTTCGCGGAGCAGGACCAGATAGCTTGGGCGGAGGGATATTGTCGAACGATCAAGCCAATCGCATTGGAAGCGGTGCCTGTTCGCCGACCGGCGTAGCTGGATTTTCAGGGGAAGTGGTGGACGCACTAGGGCTCGAACCTAGGACCCGCTGATTAAGAGTCAGCTGCTCTACCAACTGAGCTATGCGTCCATTCCGGCTTCTTCAGTGGCCCGTTGGTTCGGGGCCGCCGCATCGGAGGCGCGCCTTTAGCGTCGCCTTTCGCGTCTTGTAAAGCCCAAAAATCAAAAAAACATCACCAGCGCGTTTTCGTGCGGGCGTCACGATCGATCGAGAGCAGCAGGCCCAGGCAGAGCATGAACGTCATCACGGCCGTGCCGCCGAAACTGATCAGCGGCAGCGGCACGCCCACCACTGGCGCCAAGCCGATGACCATCGCCATGTTGATCGAGCAGTAGAGGAACATCGTGCCGGCCAGCCCTGCCGCGGTCAGCCGGCCGAATCGCGTCTTGGCGCGCATGCCCACGCCGATTCCCCAGGCGATCAGCATCCCGAAGGCAATGATCAGGAACACCCCCCCGGCCAGCCCCCATTCCTCCATCATCGTCGCCAACGCAAAATCGGTTTGGCCTTCGGGGAGGTAATCGAGATGGCTCTGCGTGCCCTGCAGGAAACCCTTGCCGAAAATCCCGCCCGATCCGATCGCGATCTTGGATTGGGTGATGTGATAGCCGGTGCCGAGTGGATCGCGCTCGGGATCAAGGAAGATCAGCACGCGGTTGCGCTGATAGTCGTGCAGCAAAAAATTGAAGGCGAGCGGCGCGGCCACCGCCACCGATAGCGCGCCGGCAATGAACAGCCGCAGCGGCACGCCCGCCAGGAACATCACCATCACGCCGCATCCGGTGATCATCAGCCCCGTGCCGAGATCCGGCTGCGCGATCACCAGCAGCGCTGGCACGCCGATCAGCACGCAGGCGGGCCAGATCGCCACGAACTTGCGCGTCTCGCTGGCCGGCAGCATCTCATAAAAGCGGGCGAGCGCCAGCACGATCATGGGTTTCATCAGTTCGGAGGGCTGGAACTGGAACCCGCCCAGGCTGATCCAGCGCTGGCTGCCCCCGGCCACCTTGCCGAGCAGTTCGACGCCGAGCAGCGCGACGACGAGCAGGCCGTAGACCGGCAACGCCCCCTGCGACCAGATTCGCACCGGCACGCGCGACATCCCCATCGCCACCGCGAAGAACAACAGGAAACGGGTGCCCTGATTGATCGCCCAGGGGCGGACACTGCCGCCCGCCGCCGAATAGAGCACGACCAGCCCGAATCCGCCGATCGCCAGCACCAGGAACAGCACCCGCCAGGGAAGCTGGGCGACCTGGGTGGGAACGATGCCGTCGCCGGGGCGCGCCATCAGTCGCGGTCCGCGCTGCCGGTGGGCGCCACGTTGGAAGTCGTGGTGTTGACGGTTGCATTCGCGGCGTCGGAAGCGACGACGCTCGCCGCCTCTGCCGCGTCCTCGGGCGCAGGCGGCGGCGGCGCGTTCTGCGCCTGGCGAAAGGCATCGGCCTGGGCGGCCATGCGTGTCGTATAGTCGCCGCCCCAGGTCGGCTCCACTTCGGCCAGCGTCTTCATCGCCTGGTCGCGATCGAACAGATAGGTCATGATGTCCCGGCCGATCAGCGGCGTATCGAGGTTGCGAACGGTGTGGCCGTTATGCTCCAGCACGATGCCGGCGGCGTATTTCGGGTTGTCCGCCGGCGCGAAGCACACGAACAGCGCGTGGTCCCGCATCTTGAAGGGCAGAGCAGCGTTCTTCAGCACGCCGGTCCGGCGCTCCGCCATGGTGATGCGCCGCACCTGTGCGGTGCCGGTCTTGGCCGCGATGCTCACGCCCGGTACGTACATGCGCGCGGCTCCACCGGTGCCGCCGCCATTGACCACGCCGTACATTGCCTCGCGCACGATCGCGAGATGCTCTTCGCTGACGGGCAGCGGCGATGCGCCCGAAGGGCCCCTGGCCAGCAACCGCGGAACCAGAATCTTGCCCGAGGCCAGTCGGCTGGCCATCACCGCAAGCTGCAGCGGGTTAGCGAGCACATAGCCCTGACCGATTGATGCGTTGAGCGAATCCGCCACCGTCCAGGGGCGATGATACTTTTTCAGCTTCCAGGCGCTGTCGGGAACCGTGCCATAGCGCTGGGTGGTGAAGGGCATGTCGAACTTCTGCCCCAGGCCCAGCATCCGCGCCATGGGCGCGATCGCATCGTACCCGACGCGGCGAATCATCTCGTAGAAATAGATGTCGCAGCTCTGCATGATCGCGTTCTTCAGGTCGATCGGGCCGTGCCCGCCGCGCTTGTGGCAGTGGAACACGCCGCTGCCCACGCGCATTGCCCCGGAACAGAATACGCGCTCGCTGGGGCTCACCCCCGCCGCCATCAGCGCCAGGCCGTTCATCGGCTTGACGGTGGAGCCCGGCGGATAGAGACCCTGCAGAACCTTGTTCATCAACGGCACGTGATCGTCTTCGGACAGCATCTTCCATTCGGTCTGGCTGATGCCGTCGGAAAAACTGTTCGGATCGTAAGAGGGCATCGATGCCATGGCGAGGATGTCGCCGCTCGCCACGTCGATCACGATCGCCGAGCCCGAATTGGTGCCCAGCCGTCGCGCGACATATTCCTGCAGGCCGGCATCGATGGTCAGCTTGATGCTTTCGCCCGGGTGGTCAGCGCGGGTTTCCAACTCGCGCACCGGGCGGCCATGCGCGGTCACCTCGACGCGCTTGGCGCCGGGCTTGCCCCGCAGCCGCTTGTCGAGCGTTTTCTCCAGCCCGTCCTTACCGAGCTTGAAGCCAGGGGTAACGAGCAGCGGATCCTTGTCCTGCTTATATTGCTCGGCAGACGCCGTGCCGACATAGCCGACCAGATGGCCGACACCGGCGCCCAGCGGATAATGTCGGGCATAGCCGCGGGTGGGGGCCACCCCCGGAAGTTCGGGCTGACGGACCAGGATGGCGGCGAACCGGTCCCAGTCCAGATTTTCCGCCACCTGCACGGGACGAAAGCCGCCGGCGCGCTTCAGATCCGTCTCGATGCGGGCAAGGTCCTCAGGCGCCAGCTTCAGCAACTGGGTCAGTTCGGCCAGCAGCTTGTCCTTGTCGACGATGCGATCGGGTATCAGATCGACGCGGAAATCGGTGCGGTTGCTGGCCAGCGGCTTGCCGCTGCGATCGAGCAGCCAGCCGCGCCGCGGCGGAATCAGCGTCATGTTGACGCGGTTGCTCTCCGCCAGAAGCTGATAGCGTTCGTTCTCGAACACCGACAGCCACGCCATGCGCCCGGCCAGCACCATGCCCACCGCGCCCTGCGCCGCGCCCAGCACCACCGCCCGGCGGGAGAAGCTGTAGGTCTGGGTGGCTTCGGTGATCCGCACCATCGCTCAGGCTTTCTGCACATCGCGATCAAGCCAGGCGCAGAGGCGCGACACCAGCGGGAACAGCATAGTCGATGCGCCCGCCTGCAGCAGCAGCGCCGCGTCGACCTTGGCGGAAATCGGCGCGGCGATGAAGCGGCCGGCAATCAGGACAAAGCCGGTCGCACCCGCGGCAATGAGCCAATCCTGCCAGAAATTCCGCCACACGATGCGCGTCTCTAGCACGTCGATCATCAACATGCATGCGATCCACAGGAACATCGCCGATCCGAACGGCTGGCCGCTCACCAGATCGTCGAACAATCCCAGCGGCGCCGCCATCCAGACGCGGAGCGCATCGGCGCGGGTCAGCCGCCAGCCGAGCAGCACCAGCAGGCCGAAGGGCGGCAGAAACGGCACCGTTGCGACCACGGGCAGCAGCGTGAGCAGCGAAGCGAGGACGATCGACAAGGGCGCCAGCCAGCGCGCGCGCGGGCGCGGCGGCGGCACACCCAACGGCGTCAGGTCGAGCGCCATCACTGGCCTTTGGGCTTGGGGGCCGGGAAGGCCTGGGGCGGTGGCGCGGGTTCGGGCAGGAACACGCGCAGCACCATCACATGGTCCGCCATGTCGGGGTTGCTGGCGGGCGCCGCCGTCGCATTGTCGCGCCCGGTCTGCGTGATGCGGCCGATCGGAATGTTCGGCGGGAAGACGCCGCCGGTGCCGGAGGTGATCAGCAGGTCGCCGGGTCGGAACGGATTGGCAGCAGCGTTGGCGGCGCGTACGTCGAGCGTGCCGTCGCCGCGGCCGGTGACGATCGCGGGAAGGCCGTCGCCGGCACGGCGCACCGGAATGGTACTGTCCGGATCCGTGACGAGCAGCACACGCGACGCGTTCGGTCCGGCTTCGACGACCTGGCCGATCAGGCCGTTGCCGTCGCGAACCGGCTGGCCTTGGGCCACGCGCTGCCAGCTGCCGGCGTTGAGCGTGGCGTAGCGACGCGTGCTGGTGGCAGAGGAATTGACGAGCCGGGCCACGACGATCGTCTCCGGCGTGGCATCGCGTACCTTGAGCAGTGCGCGCAATCGTTGATTTTCTCGCTCCAGCCCCAGCGCGCGTTGCAGCGCGGCGTGCTCGGCGGCGATCTGGCGCTTCAGCCGCACGTTTTCGCCATGCACGCCGAAATAGCTGCCGATCGCTTCGGGCACCGCGCCGATGCTGCGCCGGATCCAGTCCAGCCCGGTCGATACGGGCGTGGTCACTTCGGCGATGGCGCTGCGGGCGGGCGCGAACAACTGCGGGTTATAGCGGGATACCAGCACGAGCCCGCCGCCGATCAGCAAAAGGCCGATCGCCGCCACATAGCTGAAGAACAGCCCATATTGCGCCCGTCGCGAGAAACCCGGGCGCCGATTCCGTGGCGGCGCCATCGCCGATGGCCTTTCGTCAGACCTGGAGG
The DNA here is from genome assembly GCF_048568905.1 of Sphingomonas sp. HT-1. Taxonomy (GTDB): domain Bacteria; phylum Pseudomonadota; class Alphaproteobacteria; order Sphingomonadales; family Sphingomonadaceae; genus Sphingomonas. The sequence goes on from NZ_CP183770.1 coordinate 165,607, forward strand.
AGAACGCCGCGGAACATCGGATCCTCGAGCGCGCGGCCGGTGCCGAGCGCCACGCAGGTCAGCGGATCCTCGGCAACGGTGACGGGCAGGCCGGTTTCGTCGCGCAGCACTTCGTCCAGCCCGTGCAGCAGAGCGCCGCCGCCGGTAAGAACGATGCCCTGGTCGACAATGTCGGCGGCGAGTTCCGGCGCGGTGTTTTCCAGCGCGATGCGGACACCCTCGACGATGGTGTTGACCGGTTCGGACAGCGCCTCGGCGATCTGGCCCTGGTTGATCTGGATTTCCTTGGGTACGCCGTTGACGAGATCGCGACCCTTGATGTGAATCGTCTTGCCGATGCCGTCCGCGGGCGGCTTGGCCACCCCAACTTCCTGCTTGATCCGTTCGGCGGTGGCTTCGCCGATCAGCAGGTTGTGGTTGCGGCGTACGTAGGAGACGATCGACTCGTCCATCTTGTCGCCGCCGACCCGCACCGACGTCGAATAGGCCAAGCCACGCAAGCTGAGCACCGCAACTTCGGTCGTGCCGCCGCCGATATCGACGACCATGCTGCCGATCGGCTCTGTCACCGGCATGTCGGCCCCGATCGCGGCGGCCATCGGCTCCTCGATCAGCCACACCTGGCTGGCGCCGGCGTTCGAGGCGGCGTCGCGGATGGCGCGGCGCTCGACCGAGGTTGAGCCCGAGGGGACGCAGATCACGATTTCGGGCCAGCGCATGAAGCGGCGCTGCCCATGCACCTTGCGGATGAAGTGCTTGATCATCTCTTCGGCGACGTCGATGTCGGCGATCACACCATCGCGCAGGGGACGAATCGCTTCGATCGAGCCCGGCGTCTTGCCCATCATCAGCTTGGCATCATCGCCGACAGCTTTCACTTTCTTCACGCCGTTCAGCGTCTCGACCGCGACGACCGAGGGTTCGTTGAGCACGATTCCGCGCCCGCGAAGATAAACGACGGTGTTCGCAGTACCCAGGTCGATCGCCATGTCGTGGGACATGAATTTGAAAAAGCGGGAGAAAGCCATTGATTGATCCGTCCCTGCCGAGCGAGTAGCGCCCCGATCGGCTGTTCGCACAAAGTTTAGACCGAAACCCTTCCGGGACGGAGGAAAATCCGGCCTGGCGCCATGCTGATGCGGGTCGCGGGAGGCCGTCGCTTGGGCTACAGCGATGGCCATGTCAATACGCCGGCTGCCTGAGCATCTCGTCAATCGCATCGCCGCAGGGGAGGTCGTGGAACGACCCGCCAGCGCGCTGAAGGAACTGGTCGAAAATGCGATCGACGCAGGCGCCACGCGGATCGCCGTACGCCTTGCCGGTGGGGGCATCGAGTTGATCGAGGTGATCGACGATGGTTGCGGCATGGCACCGGCAGAAATGGCGCTGGCGCTCGAGCGGCACGCCACGTCCAAGCTGCCGACCGACGATATCGAGCACGTCGCAACGTTGGGTTTTCGCGGCGAGGCGCTGCCCTCGATCGCCAGCGTCGCGCAGCTGGCGCTGGAAAGTCGGGTGCGCGGCGCTGAAGGCTGGGCGCTCAGCGTCGATAATGGCGCGCGTATCGCGGAGGGACCGGCAGCGCTGCCGCCCGGCACGCGGGTGCGGGTAGAGCAGCTGTTCGGTCGAGTCCCCGCCCGCCGCAAGTTCCTGCGCTCCACCCGCGCCGAATATGCCGCCAGCCTCGACGTGGTGAAGCGGCTTGCCATGGCCCGGCCGGACATCGCCTTTTCGGTGGAGCATGATGGCCGCCGCGTGTTGGGGGTGCAGGGCGGCGAAAGCCGGCCGGCACGCGTCGCCGCGCTGACCGACCGGGCGCTGCAGGAAAACAGCGTCGGCATTGATTTCGAACGCGAGGGGATGGTGCTGGGCGGTGTCGCTGGCCTGCCGACCTTCAATCGCGGCGTTGCCGATCACCAATATCTGTTCGTCAATGGCCGGCCCGTGAAGGACCGCCTGCTGGTGGGGGCGGTCCGCGGCGCCTATGCGGAAATGCTGGCGCGCGATCGGCACCCGGTGGTCGCGCTGTTTCTCGACGTGCCGCCGGAGGCCGTTGACGTGAACGTCCATCCCGCCAAGACAGAGGTGCGCTTTCGCGATCCGGCGCTCGCGCGCGGGCTGATCGTCAGCGGGCTGCGGCGGGCGCTCGACGAGGCCGGACACCGCAGCGTGCAGCGACCCAGCGAAGCGGCGCTGGGTCTGTGGCAACCGGGCGGTGTTCCTGCTTCAACGTCCTCATCCTCGGCGGAGGGGGTGGGGTGGAGCGATCCCAGATCGCAGCCTGGTCTCGGTGAGACACTGCCCCACCACAACCCCTCCCCCGAGGGGGAGGGGCTAAGGCATTACTCCGGCGTCGTTCGCGATTCCGGCACCTTCTTCGCCGCTGCCCCCCAGGCTCGTGCCGAGCCCGCGCGCCACGAAGTTCCGCTCGCCACCGACTTTCCCCTGGGCGTCGCACGTGGTCAGGTGGCGAAGACCTATATCGTCGCGGAGGCGCAGGACGGCCTTGTCCTGGTCGATCAGCATGCTGCGCACGAACGGCTCGTGCTGGAGCGGATGCGCCGCGCCATGGCCGGGGGCAGCGTGCCAAGCCAGGCCCTGCTACTCGCCGAGGTGGTTGAACTAGATGAACCCGGCTGCGACCGGCTAGACGCGCGCGCCGAGGAATTGCGCGCCTTCGGGCTCGATCTCGAGCGCTTCGGCCCGCGCGCGATGCTGGTGCGAGCGGTGCCGGCGGCGCTGGGCACCGGGGACGTGCAGGGACTTGTCACCGACCTCGCCGACGAGCTTGCCAGCTTCGACGAGGCGCTGAGCCTGAAGGAGCGGCTCGATCATGTCGCCTCCACCATGGCCTGCCACGGGTCGGTGCGCGCCGGGCGTATTCTGTCGGTGGCGGAAATGAACGCGCTGCTCCGCGAAATGGAAGTCACGCCGCATTCGGGCCAGTGCAACCATGGCCGTCCCACCTGGGTGAAGCTGGCGCACGGCGATATCGAAAAGCTGTTCGGCCGCAAATAGCGCCGTGATCAGGGCTGCGGTGCGGGCACCAAAATCCGCACCGGGCTGCCGTCGATCGTCGCGCTCATCTCGACGACGCAGATATGCTGCAGTGTTGTGTGCGGCGCACAGCCGACCCCGGCGAAGCGAAAGGCGGCGGCGAAAAGCAGGACGCGATGGCCGCGACCGGGCACGCCATCGTCCACCACCATCTCGCGCAGCAGGGCTTCTGCATCGGGCTCGCCGTATGCGATGCCTTCGCCGACATAGATGTTGCCGCCCAGCCGCCGCACCCGCTCCCCCGGGGTGGAGCCATCCTGGCCGACATGGCCGCGCCCGCCGATCGCACCCTGCGCTTGCGCGAAGGCGATCGCCGCCTGCTCGAGCAGCGGCGCCCGTTCCAGCGGCGGTAGCGGTGCCTGCCGCTCGAGAAAGGCGATCGCCTCATCCACAGCAGCCGTACCTTCGCGAGTCAGGATGGGTACCGGATCGCCCGGCATGGTCAGCAGCGCACCCTTGAAGTAGCCGCGGTACAAGCGCAGCCGCTCGGCATAGCCGCGTGGATCCTGGCGAACCGCATTGATGCCCAAGATCAGCTGATCTTCCAAGCGCTGCGCGCGTGCCGGCACCGCGCAGAGCAGAAGCGCCAAAGCGACAACCTCGCACAGCCGGACGCGCATGAACCTCCACCCCTCGGGCGGATCGTTACTCTAGCGGAATATGTCGCTTCAAGCGGAATGGAGGGGGCGGGGTCCACGCATCATGCTCGGTTGCGGATCAGGCCCTCCTGCGCGACGCTGGCGACCAGCCGGCCGTCGCGGCTGTAGATGCTGCCGCGGTTGAAGCCACGGCTATGCCCCGCCCACGGGCTGTCGGTGGCGTAGAGCAGCCATTCATCGAAGCGGAACGACTCGTGCAGCCATAGCGCGTGATCGAGGCTGGCGGTCTGCACCTGGCCGCTCATCCAGCTCACGCCGTGGGGAAGCATGCAGGTGCCGAGCAGCGTCATGTCACTGGCATAGGCGAGCATCGCGCGGTGGAGGGCTGGATCGTCGGGCAGGGGGGCGACGACGCGGAACCAGCTATATTGCCGCGGTTCGCGGGGGTCCGGCTGGAACCAGTTGCGCGGATTGACGGGCCGGATCTCGACCGGGCGGGCACGCAGGAAGAAGCGTTTGAACTTCTCGGGGATCTGATCGCGCATCTGCTCGCGCATCTCGGCCTCGGAGCGCAGGTCCTCTGGAGGGGGTACATCGGGAATTGCATCCTGATGGTGGAGCCCGTCCTCGGCCAGATGGAAGGACGCCGCCATGTTGAGGATCGGCTTGCCTTTCTGCATCGCGATCACGCGGCGATTGGCGAAGCTGCGCCCCTCGAAGTCGCGCACCACGCGGTAGAGGATCGGATAATCCTCGTCGCCCGGCCGCATGAAATAGGCGTGGAGCGAATGCGCGACCTTGCCATCGTCGATCGAGCGCTGCGCCGCCTGCAGCGCCTGGGCGATCACTTGGCCGCCGAATACCCGGCCGACGCCGCCGGGCTGGCGGGCGCCGCGATAGAGATCGGTATCGAGCGTCTCGACGTCGAGCAGCGCGGTGAGGCCGGCGACCAGTTCCTCCGGGGACTTGTGTTCAGCCATCAGTAGCCGGCCGCCTCCGCCAGCGCATTGGCGTGATAGTTGGAATCGCCGAACATCTCGGCCAGCACGCGGGCGCGCTTCATGTAGAAGCCGATGTCATATTCGTCGGTCATGCCGATGCCGCCGTGCATCTGGATACCCTCCTGCACGGCGAGCGTGGTGGCAAGCCCGGTCATCGCCTTGGCGATGGCGACCGCCTCGTCGGCGGGCTCGCCGGCATCGAGCAGCTGCTGCGCCTTGAGCGTAGCGGCGCGGGCGACCTCCATCTCGCTGTAGAGATGCGCGGCGCGATGCTGGAGCGCCTGGAAGCTGCCGATCAACGTGCCGAACTGCTTGCGCTCCTTCAGGTAGCCGAGCGTCATGTCGGTGGCGCCCGCACCGACGCCTAGCAGTTCGGCCGAGGCACCCGCCCCGGCGGCCCGCAGCAGCCGGCCGAGCGGGTCGGCACCGCCATCGATCTCGTCGACCACCGCATCAGCGGTGACTTCGACGCCGTCGAAGCTGGCGTGGGCGGCGAGGCTAGAATCGGCGAGGCGCTCGGGGCGGAGGTCGAGGCCCGCTGCCTTGGGGTCGATCGCGAACAAGGTGATGCCTGCCGCATCGGTATCGCTGCCTGCGGTGCGGGCGGTGACGAGGATCAGGTCGGCGGCATGGGCGTGGTGGGCGAAGCGCTTGGTGCCGGTCAGGCGGAAGCCGTTGCCGGCGCGCTCGGCCTTCAGGCCAACGGCGCGGCCGAACTTGGGCTTTTCGTCATGGGCGATGGCGATCACCGCCTCGCCGGCGACGATGCCGGGGAACCAGCGATCGGCGTGCGCCGTGCCCTTGAGCGCCTCGACCGCCGCGACGGCAGTGGAGAGGAAGGGGGAGGGGGTGAGGTTGCGGCCGATCTCTTCCAGCACGACGCCCGCCTCAACATGGCCAAGGCCCAGGCCGCCCGAGGTCTCAGGGATCAGGATGCCGGTGAGGCCCATCTCGGCGAACTGCTTCCACAGGTCTCGGCTGAAGCCGGTGGGGTCCTTGGCGTCGCGGAGGGCGCGGAGGTGGCGGACGGGGGCGTGTTCGGCGACGAACGCGCGGGCGGTGTCGCGGAGCATCGTCTGTTCGTCGTTGAGATAGAGCGGCATGGCTTGTCCCTTCAAAGCTCCCGCTCCCTTTGGGAGAGGGTTGGGGTGAGGGTGGCTGGGGGAGGGGATGTCGATCACCCTCACCCTTCCGCCGCCTGCGGCGGCTCCCTCCCTCTCCCGAGGGGAGAGGGAGTTTTGGGTTCAGCCCGGCAGTTCGAGGATGCGCTTGGCGACGATGTTGAGCTGGATCTCGCTCGTCCCGCCCTCGATCGAATTGGCCTTGGTGCGCAGCCAGGCGCGGGGCCTGGCGCCTTTCGCCGAGGCCTCGCTTTCCCACTCCAGCGCGTCCGATCCGCCCGCTGCCATGATCAGCTCGTGGCGCTGCTTGTTCAGCTCGGTGCCGACATATTTCATCATGCTCGGCTGGGCGGGGTGCGCGCGGCCGGCCTTGAGCTCGTCGAGGAAGCGCTCGGACATCGCCGAGAAGGCGCGCATCCGCACCTCGAACAGCGCGATCTGCGCGCGCAGGATCGGATCGGCGAGCCGGCCCTGGTCATCCAGCCCGATCGTCGCGATCGCGCCCTCGATCAGCGGGTTTCCGCCCGCCCGGTCCAGCCCCATGCCCGAGATCATCTCGCGCTCATGGCCGAGCAGGTACTTGGCGACGTCCCAGCCCTTGTTCTCTTCGTGCACGCGCTGGGACTTGGGCACCTTCACATTGTCGAAGAATGTTTCGCAGAAAGGGGAGTAGCCGGAGATTAGCAGGATCGGCTTGGTTGAGACGCCGGGCGAGGCCATGTCGAACAGCACGAAGCTGATGCCGCCCTGCTTGGTCTCCTTGGAGGTGCGGACCAGGCAGAAGATCCAGTCGGCCTTGTCGGCATAGCTGGTCCACACCTTCTGGCCGTTGACGACATAATGGTCGCCGGCATCCTCGGCCCAGGTCTGGAGACCTGCGAGGTCCGAGCCCGCATTGGGTTCGGAATAGCCCTGGCACCAGCGGATCTCGCCGCGCGCGATCTTGGGGAGGTGTTCGAGCTTCTGCTCCTCGGTGCCGTACTTCAGCAGCGCCGGCCCGAGCATCGAGATGCCGAAGCTGTTGAGCGGGGTGCGCGCACCCATCCGCTTCATTTCCTCGCGCAGGATCTTGGTCTCGGCCGGCGAGAGCCCGCCGCCGCCATATTCCGTCGGCCAGTCGGGCACCGTCCAGCCGCGCTCCGCCATGCGGTCCATCCACAGCTTCTGGTCAGGATGCGCCCAGTCGGGATTGCGCCCGCCCCAGACGATGTCCTTCTCGGACCGGATCGGCGCGCGCATCGCGGGCGGGCAGTTCGCCTCCAGCCAGGCGCGGGTATCCGTACGGAACTGCTCAAGCTGCTCGGTCATCATCCTCTCCCAAATTCCCCCCCCCGGGACGGGGAGGGGGACCGCCGCCGGAGGCGGTGGTGGAGGGGCCGCCGTCACAGACGGCGGACTGCGTCCGCCGCCCCTCCACCAGCCTGCGGCTGGTCCCCCTCCCCGTGCCGGGGAGGAGTGTATGGTCCCGCCGTCAGGCGGTGGTAGGGTGAGGGTGACTCTGCATCTTACCTCACTCACCCTCACCCTTCCGCGGCCTTGCGGCCGCTCCCTCCCTCTCCCGCAGGCGGGAGAGGGAAGGCATGCATCACCGGTTTAACTTCTCGCCCTTCTCCGCCTTCTCGCGGAGCAGCGGGGCGACCTCGAAGCCGTATTTCTCGAGGCCCTCGACGATCTTTTTAAGACCCTCGCTGTCGGCCCAGAGCATCGGCCCGCCGCGGTACGGGGGCCAGCCATAGCCATAGACCCACACCACATCGATGTCGCTCGCCCGCTGGGCCATGCCCTCGGCGAGGATCAGCGCGCCTTCGTTGACCATGGTGTAGAGCGTGCGGACGACGATCTCTTCCTCGGTGATCTCGTGGCTCGGCACGTTCAGCTTGCCGCGCCATTCCTCGATCAGCTCGGCGACGCGCGGGCTGTTCGAGGGCTGGCGCTTCTCGTCATAATCGTAGAAGCCCGCTCCCTTCTTCTGGCCCCAGCGGCCTTCGGCGGCGAGCGCATCGCGGATATTCTCGATGCGATTGGGATCGCGGTGCCAGCCGATGTCGACGCCCGCCAGATCGGCCATCTGGAACGGCCCCATCGGCATGCCGAAGGCGACATGGACCTTGTCGATCTGCTCGGGCGTGGCGCCTTCGAGCAGCATCTTGGTGGCTTCCACCTGGCGCGGCATCAGCATGCGGTTGCCGATAAAGCCGTAGCAGACGCCCGCGATCACCGCGACCTTCTTGATCTTCTTGGCTAGCGCCATCGCGGTCGCCAGCACGTCGTCGGCGGTCTTGGCGCCGCGGACGATCTCGAGCAGCTTCATCACATTGGCCGGCGAGAAGAAGTGCAGTCCCACCACGTCCTGCGGGCGGCTGGTGGCGGCGGCGATCTCGTCGATGTTGAGATAGCTGGTGTTGCTAGCGAGGATCGCGCCCGGCTTGGCGATCTTGTCGAGCCGGCCGAACACGTCCTTCTTCACGTCCATGCTCTCATAGACGGCCTCGATGATCAGGTCGCATTCGGCGAGATCGTCGAAGTTGAGCGTGGGCTTCAAGAGCCCCATCGCCTTCTCGACCTGCTCGGCGGTCATCCGGCCCTTGGCGGCGGTCGCCTCATAATTCTTGCGCATGACGCCGGTGCCGCGGTCGAGCGCGTCCTGCGCCATCTCGACGATGGTCACCGGCACGCCCGCCGACAGGAAGTTCATGCTGATCCCGCCGCCCATTGTGCCGGCGCCGATCACGCCGACGCGGCGAATGTCGCGCAGCTGGATGTCGTCGGCGATGCCGTCGATCTTGGCGGCCTTGCGCTCGGCGAAGAAGATGTGGCGCAGCGCGGCGGACTGCTGGCCCATGATCAGCTTCATGAAGCCCATCCGCTCGGCCTGGACGCCCTCGGCATAGGGCTTGCCGGCGGTCTGCTCGATGATGTCGATGATCGTGTTCGGCGCGTCGAGCCCGCGGAAGCGTTTAGCGTTGGTCGCGCGGAACTTGGCGAAGGTCTCCGCATCGACGGTGACCGGGCGCTCGCTGGAGCGCGAGACCGGCTGGCCGATCACCTCGTTCGCGAAGGCGACGGCATCGGCGAGCAGGCTTTCCTCACCGGCAAGGCGGTCGACGAGGCCCGCCTCCTTGGCCTGGGTGGCCGAGATCGGATCGCCCTTGGTCGCCATCTCCAATGCGACTTCGACGCCGGCGACGCGCGGCATGCGCTGGGTGCCGCCCGCGCCGGGGAGAATGCCCAGCTTCACCTCAGGCAGGCCGAACTTCGCCGAGGGCACAGCGATGCGATAGTGCGACGCCAACGCCACCTCGCAGCCGCCGCCGAGCGCGGTGCCGTGGACGGCCGCGATCACCGGCTTGTCGAGCGCCTCGATCTGGTCGACCAGCACCGGCAGCGACGGCTCTGCCATCGCCTTGCCGAACTCGGTGATGTCGGCGCCCGCGAAGAAGGTCTTGCCGGCGCAGGTGATGACGACCGCCTGAATGCTGTCGTCAGCCTTGGCTTCCTCGATGCCGGCCTGCAGCCCCTGCCTCACCGCCGCGCCGAGCGCGTTCACCGGCGGATTGTCGGAGGAGAGGATCAGGACATTGCCCTGACGGCTGGTGGTAATCACGGACATGTGGTCGAACTCCCTAGTTCGCAATTCCGGCCGCGGCCGGGATGGGGTGGGCAGCGCTCATCGGGTGAGCGCCGAGTAAATCAGCGTCTTCAGCTCGCGCCGGATCGGGTAGAGCATCGACGGGGAAAACTGCGTCATGAATACCATCGACAGCCGCTCGACGGGATCGACGAAGAAGGCGGTGGAGAACATGCCGCCCCAGTAGAACTCGCCGACAGAGCCCGGGATCATGGTCTTGGCGACGTCCAGGTTGATCGCGAAGCCCAGGCCGAAGCCGACTCCGGCATTGGTCGTCTCGCTGAACAGCCCGCGCGACAGGCTGGCGAGGTCGCGGCTGCCCGGCAGGTGATTGAGTGTCATCAGCTGCACCGTCTTGGGCGAGACCAGCCGCACGCCGTCCAGTTCGCCGCCGTTCAGCATCAGCGTGTTGAACCGGTGATAGTCGAGCGCGGTCGACACCAGCCCGCCGCCGCCCGAGAGCAGTCGGGGAAAGCGCGACCAGGCCGAGGCTTCGCCGCGATCGTAGAGCACCCGGCCTTCGCCTTCCTTCATTGTCCAGCAATCGGCGAGGCGATGGACCTTGTCCTCGGGCACCTGGAAGAAGGTATCGTGCATCCCCAGCGGCGCGAAGATCCGCTCGGCGAAGAAGCGGTCGAGGGTCATGCCCGAAAGCCGTTCGACCACCGCGCCCAGCACGTCGGTGGCAACCGAATAGGTCCAGGCCTCACCCGGCGAAAATTCCAACGGCAGCGTGCCCAGCGTCGAGATGAACTGGTCGAGCGTCAGGTTGCCGTGCCAGCTCTCGATCCGCCCGGCGCGATACGCAGCGTCCACCGGCGTGCGCTCCTGGAACCCGTAGGTCAGCCCAGCGGTATGCCGCAGCAGGTCGACCATCCGCATCGGCTGGGCGGTCGGGGTAGTGACGAAGGGTTCGCCATTTCCGCCGCCGGCATAGACGCCGACGCCCTTCAGCTCAGGCAGCACGTGGTGGACCGGGGTGTCGAGCGCGACCAGGCCTTCCTCCAGCAGCAGCATGAAGGCGAGGCTGGTGATCGGTTTGGTCATCGAGGCGATGCGAAACAGCGTCGTTTCGTCGACCGGTGCGCCGCCCTGGCGCGCCGCGCCCTGATGCGAGAAATGCGCGATCCGCCCGTCGCGCGCGAGCAGCAACTGCGCGTGCGGCAGCTTGCCCGAATCGAGATAGCGCGCCTTCACAAAGGCATCGATCCGCGCCAGCCGTGCGGGGTCGAAGCCTAGGGTGATCGGATCGTCGACGTGCATTGCGATGGGCATACCTCTCGTTCGAATCCGGTTCAATGCACCTTCTGTAGGATGCCTGCTTTCTATTGCCTTGAGCGCGCTGCAAATCAACACTAACGTGCAGCTTGGTTGGTGTTCGCGCCAAACCCAAAGTTCAGAATTCGATGGAGAGAGCTGCCTTGACCCTCGAACCGATCGCGCCGCTGCCCGCCGGCTGGCCCAAATTCCCGCTTGATGCTGTGAACGCGATGCTCACGGCGCCCGGCGCCAAATTCGAAATGGCGGAAGTCGAGATTCGCGGCGTTCCCACCCGTGTGTGGAAGAATGCGCCGCCCAGTGCTGCGATCCTCGCTCGGCTGTCGCGGCTGTGGGGCGATCGCCCGTTCACCATCTATCAGGACGAACGGATCAGCTACGAAGCCAATTATCGTGCGATCTGCCACCTTGCCGGATGGATGCAGGCCCGCGGCGTGCAGAAAGGCGACCGTGTCGCGCTGGCGATGCGCAACCTGCCCGAATGGCCGACGATCTTCTTCGCGGCGGTAAGCATCGGTGCGATCCTGGTACCGCTCAACGCCTGGTGGACGGGCGGCGAGCTCGAATACGGCCTGAAGGATTCGGGCGCCAAGCTGCTCTTTGTCGATGGCGAACGGCATGAACGGCTGAAACCCTGCTATCCGCTGCTGCCCGATCTGGAGCAGGTGGTGGTCAGCCGCGCCTGCGGGCCGATCGAAGGGGACGGTATCGCACTTGATTCGATCCTGGGGCCCTGCAAGGCATGGGCCGAGCTGGCCGACATCGCCTTCCCCGAAGTGCCGATCGCGCCCGACGACGACGTGACGCTGTTCTATACCAGCGGCACCACCGGCAATCCCAAGGGCGCGCTCGGCACGCATCGCAACCTGATGACGAACATCCTTTCGTCAGGCTATTCCGCCGCCCGGGCGATGCTGCGACGGGGCGAAGTGCCGCCGGAGGTGCCCGCCTACAAGGTCGGACTGCTGGTGATCCCGCTGTTCCACGTCACTGCGTGCAGTGCCGGGCTGATGGCGCTGATCGCAGCGGGCGGCACCGTGGTGTTCATGCGGCGCTGGGATCCGATCGAGGCAATGGAGATCATCCAGCGCGAAAAAGTGAACCAGACTGGCGGCGTGCCCACCATCGCCTGGCAGCTGCTCGAGCATCCCGAGCGGCACAGTTACGATCTGTCGAGCCTGGAAACCATCTCCTATGGCGGCGCCCCTTCGGCACCCGAGCTGGTGAAGCGCATCTACGAGGAGTTCGGCGCGCTGCCGGGCAACGGATGGGGGATGACCGAGACCATGGCGACGGTCACCCATCACACCGGCGAGGAATATCTGGCGCGGCCGACCAGCGCCGGACCGCCGATGCCGGTCGCCGAACTCAAGATCATGGATGTGGAAGGCACGCGCGAACTGCCCGTCGGCGAGGTGGGCGAGCTTTGGGCCAAGGGACCGATGGTCGTGAAGGGCTATTGGAACAAGCCCGAGGCGACGGCGGAGACCTTCCGCGACGGGTGGGTACGCACCGGCGATCTCGCCCGGCTCGACGAGGAAGGATTCCTCTATGTCGTCGATCGTGCCAAGGACATCATCATCCGCGGTGGCGAGAACATCTATTCGTCGGAGGTGGAGGACGTGCTCTATGCCCATCCAGCGGTGACGGACGCAGCGCTGATCGGCATCCCGCATCGCTCGCTGGGCGAGGAGCCGGCCGCCGTGGTCCATCTCGCGCCGGGCATGACCGCGACCGAGGCCGAACTCCAGCAATGGGTCGCCGCCAGGATCGCCGCGTTCAAGGTGCCGGTAGCGATCCGCTTCTCGAAGGAGACGCTGCCCCGCAACGCCAATGGCAAGATCCTGAAGAAGGAACTCCGTGCGCTGTTCGTGGACGAGGCCGCCGCCTGATCGGGCGAGCGGCTTCACCTGCGGCCGGGGCACGACGCCAAACCTCTTGCCCGAAGCGACGGACGAATGGTAGCGCTACCGAGAAGCAGCAGAAGCTGCACCGGACCATGACGAGAGGATAGGCTGTTGCGTCTTTCACTTAAACTTCCGACGGCTGCGGCCGCCATCGCGCTCCTTGCCGGCTGTTCCACCGGCGGTCCGGCGCAGAATGATGCCGCGTCGAATGCCTCGGTGCCGGCGAACGCGACGGAAGAGGCTCGCAGCCCGGACGGCAAGCGCTACCTCGCCCAGCCGCTGGTGAAGGACCTCTATTTCGCCGATCCTTCCGCGCACGTGTTCGACGGCAAGATCTATGTCTATCCCAGCCATGACGTCGACATGGGCATCCCCGACGACGATCTCGGCAGCCAATATGCGATGCACGACTATCAGGTGCTGAGCATGGACCGCCCCGGCGGCCCGGTGACGGTGCATCCCGTCGCGCTCGACCTGAAGCAGGTGCCCTGGGCGTCCGAAAAGGCCTGGGCGCCCGACGCGGCGTTCAAGAACGGGACCTATTATCTCTATTTCCCCGCCAAAGATAAGCAGGGCGTGTTCCGGATCGGCGTCGCCACGTCGACCTCGCCGGTCGGCCCGTTCAAGGCCGAGCCGCAGCCGATCCAGGGCACCTACTCGATGGACCCGGCGGTCTTCACCGACGACGATGGCCAGAGCTATCTCTACCTCGGCGGCATCTGGGGTGGCCAGCTGCAGCGCTGGGCGACCGGCAAGTACGATCCCAATGCCGGCGACACCGACCTCAAGAAGGACGACCAGCCCGCACTCTCCGGCAAGGTCGCACGCCTCGCGCCCGACATGAAGAGCCTCGCCGAGCCGCTCCGCGACGCGGTGATCGTCGACGAGAAGGGCAAGCCGATCCTGGGCGGCGACCATGACCGGCGCTTCTTCGAGGCGGCTTGGACGTTCAAGCGGGGCGGAAAATATTATTATATGTACTCGACCGGGGACACGCACTTCCTCGCCTATGCGATCGGCGACAGTCCCTATGGCCCGTTCAAATATACCGGTCGCATCCTGGAGCCGGTCCAGGGCTGGACGAGCCACGGCTCGGTCTTCGAATTCCAGGGCAAATGGTATCTGGCGTACCACGACACGCAGCTCACGAATAAGAACCACCTCCGCTCGGCCAAGATCACCGAACTGACCTTCCGTCCGGACGGCACGATCGAGACGCTGAAGCCGTTCAAGGACTGAGGCGGTTTCGCAACGCCCTGCCGGTTCGCGGCCCCGCAAGGGGCCGCGTTTCGCGTGGCCGTAGAGCCGCCGCGCCGGGGGTGGCGACCCTGTGAAGTTTAGGAAGTTTAGGCGTACGCGTATTCTGGCGCGTTTCGGGACGGGCCGCCGAAGCGATGCGAAGTTTAGGAAGTTTAGGCGCGCGGGCGTTTTGTGATCGTCTTGCAACGGATCGCCGACGAGATCGCAAAGTTTAGGAAGTTTAGGCGTGCGGACATTTCCGCGTGTCCCGCGAACGGCCGCCGGGGACGCTAAGTTTAGGAAGTTTAGGATCGTGCAAGTTTGGCGTGGCTTGCCTGCCGAGTTGCAGGTCGAGGCCACGAAGCGTATCGCTTCGCGCGCAGGAGGACATTACCGAACGCGATCAAAGAGCGGGCGCCTAGGACGACGCTCCGGTACATATGAGGAACAGCGCCGCGAATGCAAGTCGATGGCGGCGGGGTTCCACGCTGCCCGCCGCATCATCGATGCGCCGGCGCTCTATCAGCGGATGTGAGGTGCGACGTCCATGGCCGGCGCGGCCTGATGGGGAGGGGACCGACGTCCCGTCCTCAAGCGCCTTGCCAGCGGAGCCAAACGATCAGGGCGCGCAGCGCAGGGCTGACACGGCGATCGGGATAATATAGCTGGCAGCCCGGATAGGGCGTGCAATATGGCGCGAGCACCTGCACCAGCCGGCCGTCCGAAATCTCATCGGCCACGTCATGTTCCATCATATAGCCGAGACCCGCGCCTGCGCGTGTTGCCGCCGCGGCCAGCACCTCGTCGTTGACGATCAACTGTCCTGGCACCCGCGCCTTGATCTCGCGGCCATCGACGCTGAATTCCCAAGGCAGCAGCCCGCCTCCGCCCAGCAGGCGATAATTCACACAGACATGATCCGCGAGATCGTCCGGCGTTTGCGGGAGATCGCGGCGCGCGAAATAGTCCGGCGTTCCCACCACCACGGTGCGCAGGGGTGGCCCGACGGGTATTGCGATCATGTCGCGCTGAACGGTTTCGCCGAGCCGGATGCCGGCATCGAAGCCGCCAGCGACCAGATCGATCAGGCGATCTTCGACGATGACCTCGACGGACACGTCGGGATGGTCGAGCAGGAAGCCCGGCAGGCGCGGCGCCAGGATGGTGCGCGCGGCATAGCCGAAGGTGGTGAGCCGTATGGTGCCGGACGGCGCATCGCGCCAGTCGGCGAGTGCGGCCAGCCCGTTCGCGACCTGCGACAGGGCGGGATCGATCGATCGCAGGAGCAGTTCGCCAGCGGCAGTCGCCGCAACGGATCGCGTCGTTCTGGCCAGCAGGCGCACGCCGAGCCGCGTCTCCAGCGCCTTCATCGCATGACTGAGCGCAGATGGCGAAAGGCCGAGCTCTGCCGCCGCGCGCGTGAAGCTGCGCGCCCGCGCTACGGTCGCGAATGCCGCCAGATCATCGAGGTCGCCGCGCCGCATTGCTGCACGATGCTCACAAGTCCTTGTGGTCCGCAATGGCTAATCGACCGCCGGCTTCGGCCCTATTTGCCATATCGAACAAGGAGATGCGGACCATGAACCTTACCCAGTATCGCACGCTCGGCCGATCCGGCCTGATCGTCAGCCCGCTGGCGCTCGGCACGATGACCTTCGGCGCCGGCCGCTGGGGCGCCGACGCGGCGACCTCACGCCGCATCTTCGACGCCTATGTGGAAGCAGGGGGCAATTTCCTGGACACGGCCGATGTTTATTCGGGCGGCGAGAGCGAAACGATGCTGGGGCGCTTCCTGCGCGACAGCGGCCGGCGCGACCGGATGGTGGTCGCGACCAAATCGGGCTTCGCGCGGGCGGAGGGCAATCCGCTCGCCGCGGGCAATTCGGCGCGCAACATTCGCGACGGGCTGGAAGGATCGCTTCGGCGGCTGGGGACCGATCGGATCGACCTGTACTGGACGCACGTGTGGGATCGCACGACCCCGCCGGAGGAAGTCCTGCGCGCGCTTACCGACGCTGTCCGGCGGGGAGATATCCTCTATTACGGCTTCTCCAACGCACCGGCATGGTACACGGCGCAGATCGCGACGCTGGCGCGCGCCCATGGTCTGCCCGAGCCGGTCGGCCTGCAATATAGCTATTCGCTTATCGACCGGGGCGTGGAGCTGGGCGTTCTGCCGGCCGGGCAGGCGCTCGGCATGGGGCTGGTGGCATGGAGTCCGCTCGGCTTCGGCATGCTGAGCGGCAAATATGGTCGCGAAAAGCTTGCGGACTTCGGTCCTGCCGGCAGCGTGCCGAACAAGGGCGGCGAAACGTCCACGGCCGGCAGCGACGGGCGCCTGAACGGCGACAATCCCTATGGTGGCATGCTGTTCACCGAAGCGAACTTCCACATCGTCGATGAACTGCGCGCCGTCGCCGGCGAGCTCGCCAGGCCGCTGGCGCAAGTCGCATTGGCCTGGGTCACGTCGAGGCCGGGCGTGTCGTCCGTGCTGATGGGGGCAAGCCGGCCCGAGCAGGTGACGGAAAACGCGGCCTCGCTCGACATTGCGTTCACGTCTGAGCAGCTCGCACGACTGGATGCGGCGGGGCTGCCACCGGCCCCCAATCCCTACTTCCTCTTTCAGATGCCGCGAGAGCAGATCTTTGGCGGCAGCCATGTACGGGCATGGACCGACTCACGCGCGTGAGGCGCCACCAGCCCGCTTGAACGTCCGCCTGCGTGCCGGCGGCCGCCAGAGCGCGGCCCGCGCTGGGGCGCGCCAATGATACCGCTCGGCATAACTGCGGCGAAGCTGCCACACCCGTTGCCGCAATGTTGCCGTGGCAGGGCCTTTGATTGCCCCGACAGGCGCTCGCTTCTAGAGTGTTCCGGAAGGGATATGGCGTGGACCAGCGGACGGGCATGATCGGCGGCGAGGGCGAACGGGCAGGGACGCCGGACGACCTGTTCGCGATGGAAGAATCCGCGGAGGGCGAAGGCGGGCAGGTTGATCTCCGCCGCGACCGGCTGGTGGCGGCGTTGGTGCTGATCGCCGGTATGGGGCTGGTGCTGGCGCTGCCCTTCGCGTTGCAGGCGGGCGCGCGCTTCTTTCTGCCGCTCACCGCCTCGCTTGTGATTGCGATCGCGCTGGTGCCGTTGCTCGAATGGATGGAACGCCATCGGATGCCGGCACCGATCGCTGCGTTCTTGTGCGTGCTGCTGTTCCTGGCGGCGGCGAACATCGCGCTCGCTTCGATCGTCGTCCCGGCGTGGCAATGGGTGCGGCGCCTGCCGGAGAGCATTCCGCAGATCCAGCATAATCTGGAGCCGCTGATTCGCTTCTATTCGAATCTCGAGCGCTTCGTGAACAAGACGCTCAACAACTTCGCCTCGGCGCCGGTGCGTCAGCCGGTGGCGGTGCCCACCCAACCGCCGACCTCGCTGATGGATCTGTTCACCACCTCGGCGCCGTCGGCGCTGATCGAGATGTTCTTCGCGATCCTCGTCATCTACTTCTTTCTCTCCGGGTGGACGCGGTTGCGGCGGCGCGCGATCACCAGCCGCGCCAGCTTCGGCGGCGCGATGGCGACGGCGCGGGTGATCCAGGATGTCGTGGACGATACCTCTGCCTATCTCGGCACGATCACGCTGATCAATTTCACCCTGGGCCTGATCGTCGCGGGCGCCCTGTGGCTGATGGGCATGCCGACACCGCTGATGTGGGGCGGCATCGTCGCCTTGCTCAACTATATTCCCTATATCGGCCCGGTGATCGCGGCGGTGCTGCTCGCGGTGGGCGGGCTGATGACCTATCCCGAGATCGGCTGGGCATTGGTGCCGCCGGCCATCATGGTCGGTGCGCATCTGATCGAAGCGAATGTGGTGACTCCCCTGATCGTCGGGCACCGGCTGACGATCAACCCGATCATGATCCTCATCTCGCTCAGCTTCTGGGGGTGGGTGTGGGGCACCACCGGCGCGTTGCTCGCGGTGCCTTTGCTCATCATCATCCAGACGGTGCTGAACGCCGCCGGCAAGCCCGATATCGCCGGTTTCCTGTTCGAACACGGCACGCTGGTGCGCGATCCTGCGCAAGTTCGGCGCCGTCGTCGTGCGGACCCCGATCAATCCGGTTGACAGCCCTTTTTGGCGCGGCTAGGTGCCGCCTCCTCGCTTGGCTCAAGCGGGTGTAGCTCAGTTGGTTAGAGCGCCGGCCTGTCACGCCGGAGGTCGCGGGTTCGAGCCCCGTCACTCGCGCCACTCGCCATGCGGGATCCCAGATGGAATCCGGCGGCGTTTGGCCGTCCAAGATTTCCTCGCTTGGAAGCAAGCGGGTGTAGCTCAGTTGGTTAGAGCGCCGGCCTGTCACGCCGGAGGTCGCGGGTTCGAGCCCCGTCACTCGCGCCATGCGGCGCAAATTCTCTCCCGAAGCAAATGCAGGGCCTTTCCAGCCCTTTGGCGTTGTCGCTAAGCAGGCGGGATGCTCCGTTCGTCCAGCCGCTCCGCTGCGCTGCTTGCGCTCCTTCTTTCCGCCACCGCCACCGCGCCTGCCGCCGCGCAGATGGCAGTCGATTCGGCGCGAATCGAACAGTCCGTCCGCACGCTGGCCTCGGACGCGTTCGAAGGGCGGGCACCCGGTACGCGGGGCGAGGACCGCACGCTGGGCTATCTCGTCGCACGATTCGAGGCGCTGGGGCTCGAACCGGGCGGGCCGGACGGGCAGTGGCTGCAGAAGGTGCCGCTGCTGCACACCCGTCTGGGCATGCCGCGGGCGCTGCAGTTCGATGCACCGGGCGGCGCGATGCCGCTCGAACAAGCGCGCGATCTCTACGTCTCGACGATTCGGCCCGCCGATGTCGCCAAGATCGCCGGCGCGCCGGTGGTGTTCGTCGGCTATGGCGTCTCCGCGCCGGAACGGCAGTGGGACGACTTCAAAGGCGCCGACCTGAAGGGCAAGGTCGCGGTGTTCCTCGTCAACGATCCCGACTTCTCGGCCGAAAAGGGAGACGCCGTGGCCGGCAAATTCGGCGGGCGGACGATGACCTATTATGGCCGCTGGACCTACAAATTCGAGGAAGCCGCCCGGCGCGGCGCGATCGGCGCGCTGATCGTCCACGACACCGCAGGCGCGGGCTATGGCTGGAATGTCGTAATCAGCAGCGGCGGCGAGAATTACGACATCGTCCGCAAGCCCGAGGAGGTGACCAGCGTCGCGCTGCAGGGCTGGCTGGAGGGCGGGGCGGCAACGCGGCTGTTCGCCGCCGCCGGGCTGGATCTGGCCAAGCTGCGGATCGAGGCGCGCAAGGCGAGCTTCCGCCCGGTGCCTCTGGAGGGCGTGCGCTTCACCGCCGACGTGCCGGTGACGGCGGAGCAGGTGGACAGCTACAATGTCCTGGCGAAGATCCCCGGCAGCGAACGGCCCGATGAAGCGGTGATGTTCGGTGCGCACTGGGATGCGTACGGCGTCGGCAAGCCCGATGCCAAGGGTCGCATCTATCGCGCCGGCGCCAATGACGATGCGCTGGGCATCGCCGGGCTGCTGGAGATTGCCCGCGCCATGAAGGCGGGGCCGGCGCCGAAGCGCAGCGTCGTCTTCGCCGCCTGGACGGCGGAGGAGCGGGGGCTGCTCGGCTCGCTCTATTATGCCCAGCATCCGGTGGTGCCGATGGCGAAGACCGTCGCCAACCTGACGCTCGATATCCTCCAGACCGCAGGGCCGGCCAAGGATGTGGTGCTGGTCGGCAAGGGACAGAACACGCTGGAGGACGACATGGCGCGCGTCGCCGCGACGCAAGGCCGCCGCGTGACGCCCGAAGGGCTGCCCGAGCGCGGCCTGTTCTATCGGGCCGACCATTTCTCTTTCGCCAAGCAGGGCGTGCCGACGCTGCTGCTGATGGGCATCGCCGGCGCCTCTGACCTCAAGCAGGGCGGCACGGCGGCGGGGCAGGCGTGGATCGATGCCTATACCGGTCAATGCTATCATCAGGCCTGCGATGCCTGGGGGCCGGACTGGAATCTCGCCGGGGCGGTGCAGGACATCGATCTGCTCGGCACGATCGGAGCGGAACTGGCGAACGGGTCCGCCTGGCCGACGTGGAAGGCGGGATCGGAGTTCAAGGCGGCGCGCGAGCGGAGCCTTCAGGGGAAGTGAGGCCTCAACCCCGCCAGCGCCCCGTTTCCATCCAGCGAAGCAGCGGCTTGAGCGGCAGGATCCAGACGATGCCGAGCACGACATAGACAATTGCCTGCGCCAGCACCGGCAGCGCGCCGATCTGGCCGGAGAAGCTGGCGACGAGCACCACCCACACCAGGATCAGCGCGATGATGGCGAGCGCCCCCGCCGGTTTGCGCCAGCTTGGCTTCATGGTTCGCGGTGCCAGCGCATGCCCTGCTCGGTCACGATCGCATGCAGCGGAACATCCCACGGATCGGCGGGGATCGCCGGCACTTCCTGGACCGACCAGGCCACGCCCACCCGCCACGCCGCCTCGAAGCGGGCAAAGGCGCGGTCATAATGCCCTGCGCCCTGGCCGAGCCGGTTGAACCGCGGATCGAATCCGACGAGCGGCGTCAGCATGACGTCGGGGGCGACTTCCGCGCTCGATGCGTCGGGTTGGCGCAGACCGAACGGCCCCGCCACCAGCGGCGCGCCCATTTCCCAGGCGAGGAAGCGGATCGGGGCCACCCGGTCGATCACATGCGGCAACGCGAGCCGGCAGCCGCGCTCGGCCGCCGCGGCCGCGAGCTGGGTAGGGTCTGCCTCGCTGCCCACAGGGCAATAGGTGGCGACGATCAGACCGGGCGTCAGCCGTTCGACGAATGGCGCGGGCGCGAGAATCGCCGTGACGGATTCGGCCGCGAAGCGATCCCGATCGGCACGGAGCCGGGCACGAAGAGCTCGCTTGTCGAGGATCATGGGTGTGGCGGGACCACCCTTGGCCGTTGGCCCGAATATCCACCGACGCACAGAACGTCAGGTGGGAACCATGTGTTGCAGACCAGGATCTGCACAGGGACAGCTCCCATGGATGAAGATTATAGCCTCAGGGATAATTGCTAAGGCTCGCACCTGGCAGTACCCGCCAACCCCTATTTAGGCGTTCGGCCCGGCTTCCTCAAGGGCTAATGCCACGGCTTCCAATCGATCGGCGATCCGCTCCAGCAGCAGGGGCGATGCGTCTTGCACCGGGCGGGTCTCCGCCTCGTCCAGCGCGTCCGCCAGGATCAGCACCAGGTAAAGCAGCGTCCGTTCGCTGCCCAGCCCACCGGCGGCGCGATGTGCCGTCTCGGCATGACGGGCGATCCGCGCCTCGATGTGGCGCAGATGCGGCTCGTCTTCCTCGCGCGCGGAAACGGAATAGGTACGACCGGCGATCTGGAGCGTGATTTCCGCCATCAGTCGGCACCCAGTGCGGCGTCGGCGTCAGCATCGGCGCCCGCTTCGGGCTCGGCTTCGTTTTCGCGGGCGATCAGTTCGTCGAGGTCGGCGATCGCCGTTTCGATCCGCCCACGCAATCGCGCATGCCGGCGCTCCAGCTGGGCCGCGGCATAGGCGCGCTTGGCGGCGGCGGCTTCGATACGCGCCAGCGCTCGCTCGATCCGGTCTGCTACAAGGTCGGACATCATCAAATCGGATAGCATGGATCGCCGCGTCCACAACCCTGCCATTCGCAGCCTATCGCAGGGGTGCGGCGGGCGAACGGTTGACGTGGGGCGTCGGCGCTTCCAAAGGCGTCCGCGACGAGACGGGGAGTATCACGTGACAGCATCCTTCGCCGATTGCGCCAATGCCATCCGCGCACTTTCCATGGACGCGGTTGAGGCCGCAAATTCGGGGCACCCCGGCATGCCGATGGGCATGGCCGACGTCGCGACGGTCCTGTTCCAGCGCTATTTGAAGTTCGATCCCGCCGATCCCTATTGGCCCGATCGCGATCGCTTCGTGCTGTCGGCCGGCCATGGCTCGATGCTGCTCTATTCGCTGCTGCACCTCACCGGCTATGCCCGCCCGACGCTGGAGGATATCAAGAACTTCCGCCAGGTCGGCAGCCCCTGCGCCGGCCATCCGGAGAATTTCGAACTGGCGGGCGTCGAATGCACCACCGGCCCGCTGGGCCAGGGCCTGGCGATGGCCGTGGGCATGGCGATCGCCGAGCGGCACCTGAACGCCACCTTCGGCGACGATCTCGTCGACCACCGCACCTGGGTGATCGCCGGCGACGGCTGCCTGATGGAAGGCATCAACCACGAAGCGATCGGCATCGCCGGGCACCTCAAGCTCAACCGCCTGATCGTGCTGTGGGACGACAACAAGATCACGATCGACGGTGCGGTCTCGCTGTCGTCGGTCGAGGATATCCCCGCGCGCTACCGCGCCACCGGCTGGAACGTGCTCGAATGCGACGGCCATGACGAGGCGGACATCACCCGCGCGCTCGACGCCGCCATCGCCAGCGACAAGCCGGTGCTGGTCCAGTGCCGCACCGTGATCGGCAAGGGCGCGCCGAACAAGGAAGGCACGTCGAAGGTCCATGGTTCGCCGCTGGGCAAGGACGAAGTCGCTGCCGCCCGCGCCGCGCTCGGCTGGAACCACCCGGCGTTTGAAATCCCCGGCGAGATCCGCGACGCCTGGATTGCCGCCGGTACCCGTGGCGCCGCGCCGCACGCCGCCTGGAAGGAGCGTTTGGCCGCGCATCCGGATCGGCTTGGCTGGGAACGCCGTGGCGATGTGCAGCCGAACCTGCTCCAGCCGCACATCCAGCAACTGATCGCCAACCCGCAGAAGGTCGCGACCCGCAAGGCGTCCGAACTGGCGCTGGAAGCGGTCAATGCGATCCTCGACGAGACGATCGGCGGCTCGGCCGACCTCACCGGCTCGAACAACACGCTGACCAAGGGACTCCAGCGGCTCGACGCCGACAATTATGGCGGCCGCTACCTCAACTACGGCATCCGCGAATTCGGCATGGCTGCCGCGATGAACGGCATGGCGTTGCATGGCGGCGTGATCCCCTATGGCGGCACCTTCCTGGTCTTCGCCGATTATGCCCGCGCGGCGATCCGCCTCTCGGCGCTTCAGCACGCTCGCGTCGTCTATGTGATGACGCATGACTCGATCGGCCTCGGCGAGGATGGCCCGACCCACCAGCCGATCGAGCATCTGATGAGCCTGCGCATGATCCCGAACCTCGACGTGTGGCGCCCGTGCGACGTCGTGGAGACGGCGGAAGCCTGGGAAGCCGCGCTCGCCAAAACCGATGGCCCCGCGCTGATCGCGCTCAGCCGCCAGAACCTGCCGCAGCTTCGCAGCGAAGCGGCCGAGAACCGCTCGGCGCGCGGCGCCTATGCGCTGCTGGAGGCGGAAGCGCCCCGCAAGGTGGTGCTGCTCGCCACCGGTTCGGAAGTGGAAGTAGCGGTTGCGGTGCGCGAGGCGCTGGAAGCCGAGGGCATCGGCGCAGATGTCGTTTCGGTCCCCTGCTTCGAACGCTTCGAGGCGCAGGACGCGGCCTATAAGCGCGACATCCTGCCGGCGGACGCGCTCAAGGTCTCGATCGAGGCCGGCGCCACCTTCGGATGGGAGCGCTATACCGGTACCGACGGCCTGCGCTTCGGCGTGGATAGCTTCGGTGCTTCGGGCCCCTATCTACGGCTCTACGAACATTTCGGTCTCACTGCGGGCGCTATCGTGCCGCAGATCCTCGCTAAGCTGAACGGAGAACAGGCATGACGAAGGTTGCGATCAACGGTTTCGGACGGATCGGCCGTCTGGTGGCACGCGCGATCCTCGAGCGCCCGGAAAGCGGCCTTGAGCTCGTGACGATCAACGATCTGGCGGATGCCAAGTCGAACGCCTGGCTGTTCTCGCGGGACAGCATCCACGGCAAGTATCCGGGCACCGTCGAAGCCGACGGCAACGACATCGTCGTCGATGGCAAGCGCATCAAGGTGACCGCCGAGCGTGATCCGGCGAACCTGCCCCACGCAGAAAACGGCGTCGACATCGTTCTCGAATGCACCGGCTTCTTCACCGATCGCGCATCGGCCCAGAAGCACATCGACGCAGGCGCCAAGAAGGTGCTGATCTCGGCACCCGGCAAGAATGTCGACCTCACCGTCGTCTATGGCGTGAACCACGACAAGCTGACCGCCGAACACACGATCGTCTCGAACGCGTCGTGCACCACCAACTGCCTGGCGCCGGTCGCCAAGGTCCTCAACGACGCGATCGGCATCGAGCGCGGCCTGATGACCACGGTCCATGCCTATACCAACGATCAGAAGATCCTCGACCAGATCCACCCGGATATGCGCCGTGCGCGCGCTGCCGCGATGTCGATCATCCCGACCACGACGGGCGCCGCCCGCGCGGTGGGCGAAGTGCTGCCGGAGCTCAAGGGCAAGCTCGATGGTTCGGCCGTTCGCGTGCCGGTGCCGGACGGCAGCCTGGTCGACCTGACCTTCCAGCCGAAGCGCGACACGACCGTCGAGGAAGTGAACGCAGTGCTGAAGGCAGCCTCGGAGAGCGGCCCGCTCAAGGGCGTGCTGGTCTACACCGCCGATCCGATCGTCTCGGCCGACATCGTGCACACGCCCGCTTCGTCGACCGTCGACAGCCTGGAAACCGCAGTGATCGACGGCAAGCTGGTCCGCGTGGTCAGCTGGTACGACAATGAATGGGGCTTCTCGAACCGCATGATCGACACCGCAACCGCGATGGCGAAGCTCTGATCTAAATGCCCCCGTCTAGGCGGGGGCACTTCGGAAATTCCCCTCCCGCTTGCGGGAGGGGCTAGGGGAGGGGAGGACGGTTGCACGGCCGATCGGCCCGCGTTGCAACCCCTCCCCCGGCCCCTCCCGCAAGCGGGAGGGGAGCGCACGTCGCTAGCGACGGACATACAGCACGCGAGGGGTTCAGCATGGCGCGCAATTTCAAGACGCTCGACGACATGGGCGATATCACCGGCAAGCGAGTGCTGGTCCGCGAGGACCTCAACGTGCCGATGGCCGATGGCAAGGTAACCGACGACACCCGACTGCGCGCCGCGATGCAGACCGTCGCCGAACTCGCCGATCGTGGCGCCAAGGTGCTGGTCCTCGCCCATTTTGGCCGCCCCAAGGGCAATCCGAGCCCGGAATTCTCGCTGTCGCAGGTGGTGAAGCCGTTCGAGCAGGTGCTCGGCCGCTCGGTTCGCTATATCGACTGGGAAGGCGATGCCGCGTCGGTCGCGATGCTGAACGACGGCGACATCGCGCTGCTCGAAAACACCCGCTTCTTTGGTGGCGAGGAAAAGAACGATCCCGCCGTGGTCGATCGTTTCGCGTCGCTCGGTGACCTTTATGTCAACGACGCCTTCTCCGCCGCGCACCGCGCCCACGCCTCGACCGAAGGCCTTGCCCACAAGCTGCCCGCGTTCGCCGGCCGCCAGATGGAAGCCGAGCTCGACGCGCTCGACAAGGCGCTGGGCAATCCCGAGCATCCGGTGGCAGCGGTGGTCGGCGGCGCCAAGGTCTCGACCAAGCTCGACGTGCTCAAGCATCTCGTCGCCAGGGTCGATCACCTGATCATCGGCGGCGGCATGGCCAACACCTTCCTCGCCGCGCGCGGCGTCGATGTCGGCAAGAGCCTTTGCGAGCACGACCTGACCGGCACCGCCGAGGAGATCCTGGATGCCGCCGACGCCGCCGGCTGCACCGTCCACCTGCCGTACGACGTGGTGGTCGCGAAGGAATTCCGTGCCAATCCGCCGGTGCGCACCGTCAACGTGCATGAAGTCGCCGCCGACGAGATGATCCTCGACGTCGGCCCGGCGGCGACCGAGGCGCTGGCCGACGTGCTCAAGACCTGCAAGACGCTGGTGTGGAATGGCCCGATGGGCGCGTTCGAGATCCCGCCGTTCGACGCGGCGACGGTGTCGCTCGCCCGCACCGCCGCGGCGCTCACCAAGGAAGGCCAGCTTGTTTCCGTCGCCGGCGGCGGCGACACGGTGGCGGCGCTGAACCAGGCCGGCGTGGCGGGCGAATTCAGCTTCGTCTCCACGGCGGGCGGTGCCTTCCTCGAATGGATGGAAGGCAAGGAACTTCCCGGCGTCGCGGCACTGCTGGGCTGAGGCACGGTTCAACGACAGGGAAGGGCGGGACGCTACGGCGCTCCCGCCCTTCTTGTTTAAGCACGCCGCCATGCGATTCTCTGATCTTCGCAGGCGGTGGACGGTTCGATGCAATGGTATCGCGTCAATAAGACAGCACCTGCTAACCAAAAAGATACCAATTTCATGGCAGGTGTTGGAGCTGTTCCGCAGATGCGAAATAACTTTCGCTCCGCAGCATGTGGCCAACGTTGTCAGCCTTTTCGGGACCAATTCGGCGCGATAGGGACCCCGCATCGATTACCAATGAGGGGAAGATCATGGGCATCACGCCGGCCGTCAAAGCGATCCTCGACAATTACGGCACCGACAATCCAGGGGTGAAGGCGAATCTTGCGCGCATCCTGATGCAGGGCCGGCTCGGCGGCACGGGCAAGCTGATCATCCTGCCAGTCGATCAGGGTTTTGAACACGGCCCGGCGCGCAGCTTTGCGATCAACCCCGACGCTTATGATCCCCATTACCATTTCCAGCTTGCGATCGATGCCGGGCTTTCGGCCTATGCGGCGCCACTCGGCATGATCGAGGCGGGGGCCGACGCCTTTGCCGGCCAGATCCCGACGATCCTCAAGGTCAACAGCTCGAACAGCTGGGCGACCGGCATCGACCAGGCGGTGACCGGCGGCGTCGATGATGCGCTGCGGCTCGGTTGCTCGGCGATCGGCTTCACCATCTATCCGGGCGCGGACGGCGTGTTCGAGATGATGGAAGAGATCAAGGAAATGCGCGCCGAGGCGGCTTCGGTCGGCATCGCCACGGTGATCTGGTCCTATCCGCGCGGCGGCAAGCTGACGAAGGATGGCGAACTGGCGCTCGATGTCGGCGCCTATGCCGCGCACATGGCGGCGCTGCTCGGTGCGCACATCATCAAGGTGAAGCTGCCCAGCAATCATGTCGAGCAGGCCGAGGCCAAGAAGCTCTATGAGGGCACCGACT